>JAAYZY010000021.1 GCA_012514615.1 Chloroflexota bacterium
CATGGTGCAGAGCGTCGTCAGCACCCGGGCTGTTGCCGACCTCATGGCGGGGCGAGACGCTCCGTTCGCGCTGGAGCCGTTCCGCCCCGACCGTTTCGGCCCGGCGTGTGCCAGAGCTACGAAAGGGTGAGGGGGAGGTAGAACCGCACGCGGGTGCCTCGGCCGGCGCTGCTGTCGATCTCCAGGTCGCCGCCCAGGGTGTGCAGGCGGTTCCGCAGGGTGAGGAGGCCGCCCCGGCCGCTGCCCTTGCCCGAACGGAGGATGGAGGTGTCGAAGCCGCCGCCGTTATCTTCCACCGACACGGCAGCCTGGGCGTCCTGGATGTCCAGAATCACTTGGACGTTGGCGGCTGCGGCGTGGCGGTGCACGTTATCTAGCAGGGCCTGGATGCCCCGGAAGACGACGATCTCCGCGTGATTGGGCAAGCGGGTCTCCTTGCCAACCAGGTTGAGGGTGGCCAAGACGCCAGCTTCCTCCCCGAAGGCCTGGACGTACTTGCGCAGCGTGGGGATCAGGCCCAAGTCGTCCAAGATCATGGGCCGCAGGTTGAAGATGAAATCTCGGATGCGGTGGAAGGTGGTGTTGACGGCGTTCTTCAGGTTGCCGATCTCCGCCCGGGCGGCGTCGGGGTCGGAGTCGAAGAGCCGTTCCACGATTTCCGCCTGCAGGATGAGGTTGGTGAGGGACTGGGCGGGGCCGTCATGCATCTGGCGGGCCAGGCGACGGCGCTCGTCTTCCTGCGCTTCGATGATCTGCACCAGGTTGGCTACCGCCTCTTGGCTGCTGGGCTGGCGGCTGGGCGCGGGCTGGCTGGGGGCGATCACCCCTCGGGTCCCTTCCAGCACCTTCTGCAGCAATATGGCGTAGCGTTGGTGGCTTTCCCGCTTGCTCACCAGCTGTTCCAGTTGCCCGCGCATCATGAAGAGGCGCGTTTGCGCATCCTGTGCTGACGAGAAGATCTCGGCCAGGTCGGCGCGGGGGTAGGTTTCAATGTTCATCTCCACCTGCCGCACCCGAGTGGCCAGTTGGGCGTTGCGTTGCGCCAGCTTCTCCACCTCGGCCTCGCTCTGCCGGATGAGGATGTCGATCTCCTTCATCTCTCTGTGGGTGCGTTCCAGCTCGCGCTGACAGTGCTCCAGCAGCGAAGCGAGGGGTGAAGAGGCAGTGGGTGACGATTGGGTCATGCCGTGAGCCCTCCTGGCGCGGCCGCGATGGCGCGTTAGGTGTCCTGCAGGCGGATCCAGCCGTGCCGCAGGGCGTAGATGGCGGCTTGAGTGCGGTCGTTGACCGCCAGCTTGCGCAAGATGGCCGTCATGTGGTTCTTTACTGTCTGCTCACTGATGTGCAACTCTCGGGCCACCTCCTTGTTGCTCAGGCCCCGAGCGATGCGCTGGAGGATCTCCATTTCCCGACCGGAGAGCGCTTCGAACATCTCATCGGGCCACTCGCCTTCCGGCCCGATCTCCTCGAACTGGCGCAGGAGCCAACGGGCCATTTCCGGCTTCTTCATTACGCTGTCGCCGATGACGTAGTAGCCGCGGTGCACCTCGCGGATGGCCCGGATCAGCTCGTCGGAAGTGACGTCTTTGGGGTAGTAGGCGGCCGCACCGGCCCGCAGCGCATGGAAGAGCTGGGCGTCATCGTGGTATGCGGTGAGGATGATAATGGCTGCATCGGGGCGCTTCTCCTTGACGCTGCGGGTGACCTGCAGGCCATTGAGGCGGGGGAGGTTGATATCCACCAGCATCACGTCCGGCTGCTGGGCTAGGGCCAGTTGCACCGCTTCCTGCCCGTCGGCCACTTCGGCCACGACCGTGAAGTCGCCCTCCAACTCCAGAGCGCGGCGCAGCCCTTCCCGAAACAGCGGGTGGTCTTCCACAAGCATGATTCGCACGTGATCCAAGGCTGCACCTCCTCACGTCTCCGGGGTTCGCTTGCATGGCAAATCAATCGGCTGCGGGGGGCTCCGCTGCGCCCAACACACTGGACGGGATGCCAAGGGTAACCCGCGCCCCGCGACCCGGGCAGCTGCGCACGCGCAGCGCCGCGCCCATGGCCTCTGCCCGATCCTGCATCTCGATGAGCCCCAACCCGCGCGCTGGCAGGCGCTCGCTGAAGCCTTGCCCGTTGTCGCTGATCTCCAGCTCCAGGCCCGCGACGGCCTCGCGCACTGTCAGCGCGGCTTCCGTGGCCTGGGCGTGGCGTTGGGCGTTACGCAGGGCTTCCTGCACGATGCGGAAGACGTGCAACTGGACCATGCTGGGCAAGGCTGATGGGAGGCGTTCCAAGCCGCTGACCCGCACCGGCAGCCCGGTCTGCTGGGTGAACTGCTGGGCATACGTCTGCAGGGTGGGGCCCAGGCCCAGCGTATCCAAGGTCAAGGGGGGCTCCAACTCTGCGGCGAGCCAGCGCAGCTGCCGCAGCCCCGTCTGAAGCTCCTGCCGCAGCCCCAGGAGCCCCGTGCACACGGCTGAAGGGCCTTCGACCAGGGGAAGGGCGGCGTCTAGCTCGGCGATGGCGTTGGCCAGAAGCTGCCCTTGGCTGTCGTGCAGGCTCTGCGCCAGGCGGCGGTTGGCCGTCTCTTGGCGCAGTAGGATCGTCGGATCGATCGGCTGGCGTTCGGGGATGGGCACTGGGGCGTCGAGTGGGTACAGGGCCCACGCAAGGCTCAGC
>JAAYZY010000229.1 GCA_012514615.1 Chloroflexota bacterium
GCCCGGCTCGATGCCCGCTGTGCCTTTCTGCAGACCTAGTCTCGCTAGCTGCTCTCGCAGGTCCATGGCTGCCTGCCCCCCTTGATGGGCGATTGTACCGGGCGCCAGGGCTCTTGTCAACAGGTCTGGAGGCGCAGCGCGAAGGCTTGCGTCGCACCTGGCCCCGGGGTATAATCCCTTGGTGCGGCGTGTTCCCCGGGGGCGAAGCGCCCCCTGTGCCCAGCATGTAGTTAGGAGGGGTCCCATGAACGACACCCGAATGGTGGGGCAGCTTTCCCCGTCGGCAGTGGCGGCCTACATTGACCACACGCTGCTCAAACCGGAGGCCACACCTGGGCAGGTCGAGGCCCTTTGCGCCGAGGCCCGAGCACACCGCTTCGCTGCGGTCTGCCTGAACCCCTGTTACGTGCCGTTGGCGGCCGGGTTGCTGCAGGGCTCGCCCGTGGCCGTCTGCACCGTGGTGGGCTTCCCCCTGGGGGCTACGCTGGCTGAGGTGAAGGCCCACGAGGCAGACCGCTGCCTGGCCCTGGGAGCGCGGGAAGTGGATATGGTCATCTGCGTGGGGGCGCTCAAGGCCGGCCAAGACGCCCAAGTGCAAGCAGATATCCACGGCGTGGTGCAGGCGGCCCAGGCCCACGGCGGTCTGGTGAAGGTGATCATCGAGGCGGCGTTGCTGACTGAGGCGGAGAAGGTGCGGGCCTGCCAGTTGGCCCAGGCGGCCGGGGCGCACTTCGTCAAGACCTCCACCGGCTTTGGCCCCGGCGGGGCCACGGTGGACGATGTGGCCTTGATGCGCCGGGTGGTGGGCGGTGCGTTGGGGGTGAAGGCGGCGGGCGGAATCCGCACCTACGCCCAGGCCCTGGCCATGATCGAGGCTGGGGCCACCCGCATCGGCGCCAGCGCCGGCGTGGCCATTGTGGCCGAAGCCGCCGCGGCCAGCGGCTGATGCGCCTGGCGTCAGGCAGGGTGGGATAGGCAGCCCCCATGCGAGTGACCAGCACCCTGTTCATCGCCCTGCTGGTGCTGGCGGCTGCCCTGGCGGCGTTGACCCAGTTCCTCTTCCGCTTGCCCACGCCAGACCCGTTTGCCCAGGCCAGTGCCGCGTTCCCGCCGCAGCTCCCGCGTGACGCCGGCGCGCACGCGGCCTTCGCCTCGGAGTGGTGGTACTACACCGGCCTGCTGGAAGGGCCAGGGGGTCAGCGCTACGGCTTCCAGCTGGTCTTCTTCAAGGCCTACCCGCCAGAACATGCCCGGCTCTTCGGCCGCCTGCCGGTCTCGTGGCTGTGCAACCCGGCCTACACCGCGCACCTGGCGGTGACCGACCTGCAGCATGGCGCTTTCTACCCCGAAGAGCGCAGCAACTGCCCCTGGCTGTGGACCGGGGGCGCTCGGACGGACCATCTGGCTGTGTGGAACGGGAGCTGGCGCGTCGAGACCGAGGGGGCAGACCACCTCCTGCAGGCCGAAACCGATACGCTGGCCCTCTCCCTGCGCCTGACCCCGCAGAAGCCGGCGGTCTTCCACGGCGGGCAAGGGGTGGTGGAGATGGGGGAAGGCGGCGCGTCCAACTACATCTCGTTCACCGCGCTGAGCGGCTCGGGAACACTCACCTGGGGCGGGCAGCCTCTCCCCGTCCAGGCCAGCGCCTGGGCAGACCACCAGTGGGGGAGTTGGGACTGGGAGCGCTTCAGGGGGTGGGACTGGTTCAGCCTGCGGCTCGATTCGGGCCAAGAGCTGATGCTCTTCCAGTTCCGCAACGCCGATGGAACCCCACAGGCGGCATCGTGGGGCACCTTTGTGGATGTGGACGGGAGCGCCACCCCCTTGCCGGAGGCGAGCTTCCGCGTCGAGCCGCTGGGCAGTTGGCAGAGCCCCCACACCGGGGCCAGCTACCCGGCTGGCTGGCGCATCGTGACCACGCTGCCGCCGGGCGAGGTGTGGGTGGAGCCGCTGGTGGCCGATCAGGAGATGGTGGCGCGCCTGGGGCCCAGCTACTGGGAGGGGATCGTCGGCGTGCGGGGCGAGCTGGGCGCTGCGCCAGTGGAGGGCGTGGCCTACGTGGAACTGACCGGCTACCGCTGAGTGGACCGACGCTGGGCGTGCCGAAAGGCGAGGAGAAGGAGCCATGCAACGCGATGAACTGGTAACCTATCTGGACGGCCTGCTGCGGGTGCAGGAGATCAGCGACCCTTCGCAGAACGGCCTGCAGGTGGAGGGAGCGGCCGAAGTGGAGACGGTGGCCTTCACGGTGGACGCCTCCCAGGCCGCCTTTGAAGCGGCGGCCGCGGCTGGGGCCCAGATGCTGGTGGTGCACCACGGCCTTTTCTGGGGGCAGTCGCTGCTGGTGCGGGGCGTCCATGCCCGGCGGCTGCGCGCCCTGTGGGGCGTCGACATGAGCCTCTATGCTGCGCACCTGCCGCTGGACATGCACCCGACGCTGGGCAACAACGCCGGCCTGGCCGACATCCTGGACCTGCAGGACCGGGTACCGTTCGGCCTGCATCAAGGGGTCACCATCGGGGTGGGCGGGCGGCTGCCCCTGGCCCGGCCGTTGGCCCAGGTGGCGGCATCTCTGGAGCCGTCACTCGGCCAGCCGCTGGCGACATGGCCGTTTGGGCTTGGGCTGGTGCGGCGGGTGGCCATCTGTTCGGGGCGGGCACCCGACCTGTTGTTTGAGGCGGCGGAAAGCGGCTACGATCTCTTCCTCTCGGGCGAGACGAGCCACCAGGCGTTCCACCAGGCCCGAGAGAGGGCCATTCACGTCATCTTCGGCGGCCACTACCGGACAGAGACGGTGGGGCCGAAGCTGCTCATGGAGCACCTGCGCGGGCGCTTCCAGGTACGAACAGCCTGGTTGGATTTGCCTACCGGGCTATAGTGCCCGTACAATGGGGCCCTGTATGCAGAGAGCGCCTGTGCCTGTGGGCAGGGGCCGACAACCTGAAGTGAGGGGGTACAACAGCAGGAATGGGTAAAGTCGCCGTAGTTGCCATTGGGGGCAATTCACTCATCAAGAGCAAGAATCACCAGAGCATTCCCGACCAGTACGACGCCGCGTACGAGACCAGCGTTCACATCGCCGGGATGATCGAGGCCGGTTGGGACGTGGCCATCGGCCACGGCAACGGACCGCAGGTGGGCTTCATGCTGCGCCGCAGCGAGCTGGCGCGTCACGAGCTGCACGAGATCCCCTTGGATGTCTGCGGAGCCGACACGCAGGGCTTCATCGGCTACATCTTGCAGCAGAACCTCTACAACGAGTTCCGCAAGCGCGGGATCAACAAGCAGGCCGCCACCATCGTGACCCAAGTGCAGGTGGACCGCAACGACCCGGCCTGGAAGAAGCCGTCCAAGCCCATCGGCTCGTTCATGAACGAGGCCGAGGCCATGGAACGGCGCGACAAGGAAGGGTGGGACGTGGTGGAAGACGCCGGCCGTGGCTGGCGACGGGTGGTCGCCTCGCCCCTGCCCATGCGGGTGGTGGAAGGCGAAGCGGTGATGGACCTGGTCGAAGCTGGTTTCGTGGTGATCACCGTGGGCGGCGGCGGCATCCCGGTGGTCGAGGATGAACACGGGAACCTGGTTGGCGTGGCGGCGGTCATCGACAAAGACTATGCCTCGTCGCTGCTGGCCCGTTCCCTCAACGCCGATCTGTTCCTCATCTCCACGGCGGTGGAGAAGGTGGCCCTCAACTTCGGCAAGCCCAACCAGCAGTGGCTGGATCGCCTGACCGTGGCCGAGGCCAAGAAGTACTTGGCCGAGGGGCACTTCGCCGCCGGTAGCATGGGTCCCAAGATCCAGGCCATTCTCTGGTACATGGAAGCCGGGGGCAAGCACGCCATCATCACCAACCCGGAGAACATCGAGCGTGCCCTGAAGGGCGAGACCGGCACGCACATCGTCCCCTGAGGCTGAGGGGCGACTGCTCACAGAACTCGACCCCGGCGCGGAAGTGCCCAGCTCCGCGCCGGGGTTCTTCTTGCCGTAGGGCTGCTCCTGGCAGCTCTCATTCCCCGTTGACTTCCTCCTCATCCTGCAGTAAGATGTCTCTGAGGACTCTTCACCAAGACGGAGACGCGTGGGGCCCGGTGCTGCTGCGGAGGCGCTGGGAGGCATGCGCGCCCCTCCCGGGTCTACGCCGGAGGTGTGGCGGCGCGCCCAGGCAAGCCGGCATCGCTCCCCGAGGACAACCCGCCAAGCGCCGGTGGGTGTGTGGGGCATGGCTTTGGCTCGGCGGTGTGCCATGGGAGGGCAGGCAGATGGAGACTCCACCGACCCTCTTCCATTTCGCGGCTCAGGTGGGCCTGACCAAACACATGGGGGGCGTAGAGGCCACGGAGGCCCTCGTTCAGCAGTGCCACATCGGCGCCGATAGCTGCGTGCTGGATGTGGGCTGCGGCGTCGGGGCGAGCGCGTGCTTCTTGGCCCGACGGTATGGCTGCCGGGTAGTTGGTGTGGATATCCTGCCAGAGATGGCGGCCCGCTCCCAGGAACGGGCGAAGCGCGAGCGGCTGGCCGACCGGGTAACATTCAGAGTGGCCGACGCGCAGGCGTTGCCCTTCGCAGATGGCGTGTTCGACACCGTCCTCAGTGAGTCGGCGACTTCCTTCCCGGACGACAAGGCCAGGGCCGTGGACGAGTACGCTCGGGTGACCAAGGCCGGCGGGTACGTGGGGCTCAGCGAGTCGGTGTGGCTGAAGGCGCCCCCTCCGCCGGCGGTGGCGGCTTGGGTGGCGCAAGACGTGGGGGCCACTGTGCAGCCCCTGACGACCGAGGAATGGGTGCGGCTGTTGGAAGCCGCCAACCTGACGGTGATCGGCGCTCAGACCTTCACCGTCAACACGAAGGACGAAGCCAAGGGGTTGGTGCAGCGCTACGGCCTGGGGGGAACACTGCGGGCGGTCTGGGGGATGCTGCAGCTCTATGCCCGCAGCGCGGAGTACCGCCGATTCGTCCAGGGGGTGCGCAGGGGTGGGGTGCTCCCGCCCAACCTGGAGGAGTTCTTCGGCTACGGGCTGTTCGTGGGCCGCAAGTGATCGTCGGGCCCATGGGGCCAACACCGCACAACCCGCGGGGCCGCGCGCCAAGAGGGAACCCCATGCGCTTGGCACGGGCCGATCGATCGACAGACAAGGGGTGGTTCTGGGGACCCTGGAACTCGACCCTGCTGTTGTCAGTGGGGTTCGCCAACACGGGGATCGACGAGCCACACGCCTGCTTTCGCCTCGCGGAGATCTACCTGGCGGCCCAGGGGACGGCGGAGGTGCGGGTGGAGCCGCAGTCGCTGGGGCTGCGAACGGCGCTTGGCCGCCAGGCTGAGTGGAACGGGGTCGTGTTGGCTCTGGTGCGCGGCCATGTCCGAGCGGGGGGGAGGGAGTCCTCCTCCCACAACCTGGGGGAGGCATTCGTGGTGAACGCTGGGAAGGCTCAAGATCCTCGGGTACGGAAGGGCGCCCTGCGCTGGCTGTTGCGGGAAACGGTGGGCAACCTGATCCTCATCGCCATCCTGTTTGGGATTGTGGGCCGCTGGAACTGGCCCATGGGCTGGGCGCTTTCAGGCATCTACATCGTCTGGTCGGCCGCCACTGCCATCCTGATCCTGCCGGTGAACCCGGCCATGCTTGCCGAACGCTCCCGCCCGCACCCCGACACGCCCAAGTGGGATGTGGCCCTGCTGGGGCTGATGGGGCTGTTCATGGTGGCCCAATACGTGGTGGCCAGCCTGGATGTGCGCTGGGGCTGGTCGCCGCCTCTGCCGTGGGCCGTGCAGGCGGTGGGTCTTCTGGCGGCGGTGCTGGGCTACGATGTGCTGGCGGTCTGGTCCATGGTCTCCAACGCCTTCTTCGTGGCCACCGTGCGCATCCAGACGGAGCGTGGGCACACGGTGGCGTCGGGCGGGCCCTACCGCTACGTGCGCCATCCGGGCTACTTAGGCACCATCCTGTTTCACTTGGCCGCGCCGTTCTTCCTCGGCTCGCTGTGGGCGCTCATCCCGGGGGCGCTGGCGGGCCTGGTGCTGGTGGCGCGGACGCATCTGGAAGACGACACGCTGCACCGCGCCCTGCCCGGCTACCGGCAGTACGCCTCCCGCGTCCGTTTTCGCCTGCTGCCGGGCGTGTGGTAGGGGCCGGCCTACCATAGCAGTGTTGCCTGACCTTCGCGGCCTGTGGTATAATGGCGGTGCAGGGGCCCATAGCTCAGCGGCAGAGCGGCCGGCTCATAACCGGTTGGTCCCTGGTTTGA
>JAAYZY010000230.1 GCA_012514615.1 Chloroflexota bacterium
ACTGGCCTGCCTGGGTGGAGCTGCTGGGCTACCTGGGGGCTGCGCCCTTGGCCAACGCGCTGCTCTTGGCCGCGGTTGTCGCAACAGGTGCTTGGGCCGGGCAGCGCTGCCGAGCGGCTGGCTGGGGTGGCTTGGGTCTGCCGGTTAAGGCAGACCTGCTGTGGTTGGCATTCGCCGGCGGGTTCCTGGCCGCTCATACCGCGGGCAGCTTCCAGCCCTGGGACCGCTACCTGCTGCCCCTGACGCCGTTGGCGGCCCTGTTGGCCGCCCGCGGCGTGGCCCTGACGTTGGGCTGGGTGCAGCAACGCAGGCCCGGCTGGGCCGTCTGGCCCTGGGCCTTGGCAGGGTTGGTGCTCGTCGGCGCGCTGGCCGGGCCGGCCGGTGAGGCGGCCGCCAGCCGTCTGCCGCTAGGGGTCGACCATGGGGCCTACGATGGCCTGCCGGCGACGGCGGCTTGGCTGGCGGATCATGCGGGACCGACGTCGCCGGTCTACCACCGCTGGCTGGGGTGGCACCTGGGATTCCACCTGTTCGACTCTACGGTGCAGCTCCATTGGTACCCCGACGCGGCTTCGCTGGCGGCGAGGGCCGCGGCCGGCGAGGTGGGCTACTTGGCGGCTCCAGGCTGGCGCTCGCTGCATCGGGAACGGCTGGCCCTGGCTGCGGTGGGGGTGCGGCTGGAGAAGGCGGTGCGCGCCTGGGGCCGTGAGCCAACTTGCGCCATCACGATCTACCGCATGGTCAAGGCGCAGCGGCCTGTGGTGGAGCCAGCAGGAGGGGCGTTGCCGTGAAACGTCTGGCGGGGTGGTGGCCGGCGGCCTGCTTGGTGGGGCTGACAGCGCTCTTCTTGGCGCCGCTGCTGTTCAGCAACCGCGTTCTGGCGGGGCTGGATGTCTTCACATACGTCTACCCCTACCGTCAGGCGGCGGCCGAGGCCCTGCGGGAGGGCCGCATCCCCCTCTGGAACCCCTACCTGTTCATGGGGGTGCCGTTCCTGGCCAACTCCCAGGCCGGCGTGCTCTATCCGGTGAACCTGCTGCTCACGCCGATGGATGCGCCGGAGGCGATCAAGGCCACCATCGCCATCCACCTGGCCTTGGCCGGCCTCCTTGCCTATCTGCTTGGCCGTTGCAGCTTCGGCCTGGGCCGCTGGGCCGCCCTGGCCACGGGCATCACCTTCGGCCTGAGCGGCTTCTTGGGCGCGCAGGCCGAGCACGCCAATCAGTTGAGCACGTCGGCCTGGCTGCCGCTGCAGCTTCTGCTGGTGGACCTGAGCCTGCCGGGCCGCTGGGGCGACGGCGCGGCGAGGCCCACGCGGGCCGCCTGGGGCGCGCGCCTGGGCCTGTCGCTGACCATGGGGGTAGCCTTCCTGGCTGGGCACACCCAGGCCTGGTACATCGGCGCTGCGGCCACGGCGTTCTATGCCCTGCTGCCGGCGGTGGCGGCGCTGCCGCGCCCGCGGGAGGCCGGGCGGCGGGCGCTTGCGGCCGCCTTGCTGGTCTCTGCGGCCGTTGGCGGCGGGCTGGCTCTGGCGGCGGCCCAACTGCTGCCAACGCTGGAGCTCTCCAGTCTCTCCATCCGCAGCGGCGGTCTGCCCTATCGGGAGGCGGCGTCGTTTTCCCTGCGGCCGCGCCTGCTGCTCTACACGCTGCTGCCTTCCTACGGCGAGGACCTGAGCCAAGTCTTCGCCACCGCCGCCTGGACAGAGTACGTGGGCTTCGTGGGGCTGACGGCTTGGGCGCTGGCTGCCCTGGGGGTGGTGGGCTCGAGGTGCTGCCGTGCGGTGACCGTGGGTAGCGCCCTGGCGGCGACCGGGCTGTTCTTGGCCCTGGGCGGCTACAACCCCGTCTACTGGCTGCTCTACACCGTTGTGCCGGGCTTCTCCTGGTTCCGCGTGCCGGCCAGGTGGCTGCTCTGGTTCGCCCTGGGGATGGCTCTGCTGGCCGGCGCTGGCCTGGAGGCGGTTGGACCCGACCTGGCGGCTCGGCTGCAACGCCGCCTGGCGGCGGTGCGGGCGTGGTGGCGTTGGGGGCGCCGGCGGGCGGCGGCCCTGGGGGTGTTCCTGGCCGTGGCTCTGACGGCGTTCGTGGCCCTGCAACATCTGCCGGGCCCCACCACTTGGGCCGGCTGGGCGGCGGCGGCCTTGGGCGCCGTTGGCCTACTGCTGCTGGGGGCCAGCGGCTGGCGGGGGGCCCGGGCCAGTCTGGTGGTGCTCTTGGCGCTGGAGCTCTTCGCGGGCACCCGTCTGCTGCCCACCAACTGGCCCACTGCCCGCACGGCCTACTCGTCGTTGCGGACCGCCCCGGCTTTCCTTCTGGCACAGGGCGGCGCGCAGCGTTTCCTCAGCCTGTCGGACATCCGCTACGACCCCGGGGACCTGCCGGAGATGCAGTCCCGCCTGGGAGACGCGCTGCCGCCCCGGGGGCTCTACGACTACGTGGTGGCTGCCAAGCAGAAGGAGATCCTGGCCCCGAACTTGCCCCTGCTTCTGGGTGTGCGCAGCGTCGATGGCTATGACGGCGGCGTGTTGCCCCTGCGCCGCTACGTGCAGTTCCAGCGCCTGTTCCTGCCCCAGGGGGAGATCCTGCCCGACGGGCGGCTGCGGGAGCAGGTCAAGTCGGTGCCGCCGGTACGCCTCCTGCGGCTGGTGAGCGCAGCATACATCATCACCGACAAGGTGCAGGACGTGTGGGTCGACGGCTTCTACTACGACCTTGAGCACACCGCGCGCCTAGGGACGGCGCAGCCATCGGTCTCACTGCCCGCCTTGCCGCGTTTCCCCACCACCGAGATCGGCGTGATCTCGTACCTGCAGGGGGCGGCAGAGCTGGGCGATGGCGCGCCGGTGGCCGAGGTGTGGGCCGTGGATGAGCGGGGGCGGGAGCAACGCTGGACGCTGCGGGCAGGCCAGGACACGGCCGAGGGTCAGGGAGCGGCGGCCCACCGCCAAGCTCGCGCCGTGCATGGCTGGCGAGACCAGCCGGACGGGCACGACTACCTGACGGTGCTGCGGCTGGACCAAACCACGGCGCCGGTGCAGATGGGGGTGCGCTCGTTGTTGACCGACGGCGAGTTCCACCTGCGGGGGCTAAGCTTACTCCACCGGCCCACTCAGACCAGCGAGCCGCTGATCCTCTCCACGGGGGGGCGCTTTCGGCTGGCTCACTCTGGAGACGTGAAGGTCTACGAGAATCTGGATCCCCTGCCCAGGGCCTACGCGGTGGGGCGCACTCGGGTGCTCCCAGACGACGACCAGGCGGTGGCGGCCATGGCGCAGCCCAGCTTCGACCCCGGCCAGGAGGTGATCTTGGCTGCCGGGCAACCGCTGGATGGCCCGCGGGCCGCGGGCCAGGTGGCGGTCCTGCAGGACGAGCCGGAGCGGATGCTCTTCGAGGTCGCCATGGAGGCGCCGTCCTACTTGGTGCTGGCCGACTCGTGGTACCCTGGCTGGCAGGCAACCGTAGATGGGCAGCCGGCCAGGGTGGAGCGGGCCAACCTCCTGTTCCGCGCTGTGGCGGTGCCGGCTGGGCCACACCAAGTGGCCATGGAGTATCGACCTCGTAGCTGGGCCTGGGGCTGGCGGGTGAGCTTGGGTGCGGCAGCTCTGGCCGCGGTGTGGGGGGTGGCCTTGCTCTGGCCGCGTCGGCAGCGCCAACGCCAACGCTAGACGTAACCGGCCAGGTGGTGTATAATGGTGTAGAGATTCCTGGATCAGGGATCTGTCGTTCTGTATGGCTCTGTTGGCCGCTCACACTCAGAGGAGGTAGAGGATGAACATCTTCAATCGGTTGTTCATGGCCATCTTGATGCTGGTGGTGCTCGCTGTGGCGTTCATCGTTACCGTGTGGCCACACACCTGGACAGTGGCAGCCAACTACATGACCTATCTGAGTCAGGCGGTACCCCTGTGGTACATCGTGGGCGGGGTCGCGGTGATGCTGGTGGCGGCGCTGCTCCTGATCCTGGAGCTGCGGCGTCCGCGCCGCTCCAAGTACGTGGTGGTAGACAAGGTTGGGGGCGGGGACGCCAAGGTGCTGGTAGAGTCTGTGTCTCGCCGGCTGAACTACCAGGTGGACCTGCTGCAGGACGTCTCCGATGTCAAGACGCGCATCATGGCCAAGGGCCGAGGCCTGCAGGCCACCTTGGATGTGCTCATGAGCCCAGATGCGGACGTACCCATGAAGACCGAAGAGATCATCGCCACGGCGCACCGGGTGATCGAGGAAGACATGGGCCTGAGGCTCGCTGGCAAGCCCAAAGACGCCGTGCGCGTGAACATCCGCCACCCCAAAGAGATGCCTACGCCGATCCAGCGGGAGTTGCCGCCGGCGATTACCGAGCGACCGGCCGACCTCCCGGAACTGGACCTGCCGGCCGATCCGTTGCCCAACCAGCCGGCGGCGACGGAGCCGACGTGGGGAACGCCGTCCGCTGAGGGAGGCGAAGAGGCGAAGAAGCCGTTCTAGCCGACGGCGCGGCCGGCCTACTTGTGCCCGGCGATGACGATCTCGCCTTCGCGAATCTGCACCTCGGTGATCTCCACATCGATCTGGGCGGTGGCCAGGGCGTCGTTGATCGTTTCGGTGAGCTGTGTGAGGAGGGCTTGGGGTAGAGCCACGGAGCCAACGGTGGCTTCTTCGATGCTGATGCGGAT
>JAAYZY010000231.1 GCA_012514615.1 Chloroflexota bacterium
CCAAGATGATCATCAACGCCGGCATCAAGCACGTGGTCTACGGCGGGGCCTACCCCGACGACCTGGGTCGGCAGTTCCTGCTGGAGGCGGGCGTCTCCCTGACGCACTTCACCCCGCCGGCGCCGGGCAGCCCAGCGGGGTGAGCCCGGTCGCCGAGGAGCCTTGAGAGGAGGGCGCCATGTGGGCGTTTGCCGTGGTCTTCGCCGTGGCCTTCACCCTGGGCCTGCTGCTGACGCCCTGGAGCGGACGCTTGGGCCAGCGGCTGGGGGTGGTGGCCGCGCCCGGGGGCCGGCGGCAGCACGCCGGGCGCATCTCCCGCTTGGGCGGCATCGGGCTCTACCTGCCGTTCGTGGCCGCCGTCGCGTCGCTGGAGCTGCTGCCGGCGGCCTGGGTCCCTGCCTCCCTGGACCCCAAAGAAGGTACCCGGCTGCTGGGGCTGCTGTTGGGCTCCACCCTGGCCTTCGTGGTGGGCCTGCTGGACGACCGCTGGGAGTTCCCGCCGCTGCCCCAGCATGCCCTGCAGGTGGCCTGCTCCTTCATCGCCATCGCCACCCTCATCTTCATCGAGCGGGTGATGAATCCCTTCACCAACACCTTGCTCGTCTTCCCCTGGCCCGTGGTAGGCGCTCTGACGGTTTTCTGGGTCATGGGGATGATGAACACGGTGAACTTCTTGGATGGGCTGGACGGGTTGGCCGGCGGCGTGGCCGCCATCATCTGCGCCATCCTCACCCTGCACATGGTGCGGGAAGGCCAGCTCAGCGTGGCGTTGCTGCCCCTGGCCCTTCTGGGGGCGACGCTGGCCTTCCTGCCCTACAATTTCCACCCGGCGCGGGTCTTCATGGGCAGCAGCGGTGCCTACTTCTTGGGCTTCGCCCTGGCTGCCCTAGGGATCATGGCCGGGGCGCGCATGGCCACTATGCTGCTCATGCTCCTGGTGCCGATCTTGGATGTGGCCTGGGTGATGGCCGAGCGCTGGCGGGCCGGGGGGCGCACCGGCCAGGCCGACCGCCGCCACCTCCACTACCGCTTGCTGGACTTGGGCCTCTCCACCCGGCAGGTGGTCTCCCTCTACTACGCCTTGTGCGGCTCCTTTGGGCTGGTGGCCCTGCTGGTCTCTTCCCGGCTCTTCAAGCTGGGGGCGCTGGCCGTCTTGGGCCTGGGCGCGCTGGCCCTGCTCTGGTGGGTCAGCCGCCGGGGCGGGGACGGCAGCGCCGCAGAGGAGTAGGGCCGTTCACCCTTCGCCGCGGCCCAGGCGCAGCAGGGCGGCCTCGGCCAGCAGCAGCAGCGCCCCGAAGAGAGCATCCACCGCGAGGGCCAGGGTGAAGGTGCCCGCCAAGCGGGCCAGCCAGACCAAGGTCGCCTGCCAAATCGTCTTAGGCAGCGAAGGCAGCCCACCGGCCAGCAGCCAGTAGATGATCCCCAGCAGGAGGGCGTAGATCCCCAACGTGGGCCAAGCGTAGCGGTCTGACTGGCTGGGGAGCATGGCGTTGGCCACCGCGAAAACCAGGTAGGCCCACAGCCAGAGGTCCGCCACCCCCCGCGCCGAAGCCAGCAGAGCGGCCAACCGATGCCACTGACCATCTGCGGCGGTGGCGGCCAGGTCGTTCAGGCCGAAGACCCGCTGGCCCACCAGCAACAGAACCAGGGTACCGAAGAGCAAGGGGGCCAAGCCAACCAGGCTGTTGCGCAGCGGGTCGGCCTGCTGCACCCGCACCGAGCCCAGGCGCAGGCCGCCCTCCCCGGCCTCCGGCCACAGTTGTGGGCGGTCAGCCTTCAGCCCCAGCAGGCGGGCGGTCAGCCAGTGGCTCGCCTCGTGCAGCAGCACGCCTGGCAGCAGCACGGCGAAGTGCACGAAGCCCGCCACCGTCTCGTCGCCAGAGAGGAGGTAGGCCACGTTCCAGAGGTGCTGGCTGAACCAGCGGTTGGCCAGGGCCAGCAGGGCCAGGCTGAGGACGAACCACAGCGGCACCCCCCAAGAGAGGCTATCCAAGGCCGCCTCCTCTGCCCCCGGCCCGCCTGCCGTGACGAACTGGGCCGGCGCAGATTTCTCGTTTGAGCGTGGCCTGTGATATACTTGCGCCATGAGCAGTCTGACGATAGGGGAGGATTCTCATGGCCATTGGCCCCAATATGCAGAAGCTGCTGGCGGATGACATCCTGCGCTGCCCGGCCTGCGCCTCCGACCCGGCGCGGCGAGAGCAGGAAGCCGACCCCGGCCGGCTGATCCTGGTGAAGGATGCCTGGCTGGTCTGCCAAAGCCCGGGCTGCGGGCGGAAATACCCGGTGCGCAACGACCTGGCCATCATGCTCGTGTCTGAGGGCGACGCAACCCGCGACGTGCCGGTGGAGGAACTGGAGACGCCATGAAGCGTCGGCTTGCCGGGGGGGCGCTGCTGCTGGCAATCTGCCTGCTCTGGACTCAAGCCGCCCTGGGCCAGGCCCAGAGCAGCATCTGGGTGCAGTCGGTGGAGCACGAAGTCCGTTTCGCCCAGCACATCATCTTCCGCTTGGAGGCCCGCGCCAGCGAAC
>JAAYZY010000232.1 GCA_012514615.1 Chloroflexota bacterium
ATCGGCTGCAGGAGGTGCTTGCCGCCAGGGTTCCCACCACCGCTGAGCAGATTCAGGCGCGCCATATCTTGGTGGCGGACGAGCAGGCGGCGCGGCTGGTGATGTCGCGCCTGGTTGGCGGCGAGGATTTCGCTGCCCTGGCCACGGAGCTCTCGCTGGATGAAGGCAGCAAGGAGAACGGCGGCGACCTGGGGTGGTTCCCTCGGGGGACCATGGTGGCCGAGTTCGAGAGCATGGCCTTCTCTCTGCCGGTGGGTGCGGTGAGCGAACCGGTGCAGACTCAGTTCGGCTACCACGTTATCAAGGTGGAGGCCCACGAGATGGACCGGCCTCTCAACGACGAGCACCTCAGCGCGGCGCAGTCGGCAGCCATGGACAACTGGCTGGCTGAGCGCCTTCAGGGGGTGACGGTGGAGCGCTTCCTCTCTGCAGACAAGATCCCGCCGACGCCATCTACGCCTATCGGGTGACGTTGCCGCGGCGCACCTGGCGAGGGGCGCCGTAGCCGTCTGTGGGTTGGCTTCCGTACAGGGGGGGGGCATGGCCGCGCCAAGCGCGGCGGTGCCCCTTCTTTGTGGGCGCGCCCATGGGACGGAGCCTTGCTCTCATGGCGTTCTACGCAGTTTCCCGATGCTCTTCGGCGGCCTGCTGCGCTTGATGGCGACCCCATGGCGGTTGACACCGGGCCGCTTGTATGATATGATACTTCTGCAGCCTGATTATGTAAGATTGGGAAAGGTGTGAGGCACCATGAAAAGGCGAGTGGCTGGCGCTGTTGCCCTGGGCTTGATCCTCTTTCTGGCGTCTGTGGTGCTCTTGGGTGGGCCCCTGACTCCTTCTGCGGGGGCGGCTTCGTGGCTGTGGGGCAACCTGGTCCACGCCGAAGATGGCTGCGCCGACATCTACGAGCCGGACGACGAGATGGCGCAGGCGGTTCTGCTGCCAGGCAACGTGCCGCCGCAGCACCACACGTTTCACCAACCCCACGACGACGACTGGACGTACTTCTCAGTCTCGCCCCGCAACATCTACACGGTGACCACCTCCAATCTCATCAGCACCACCGACACCCTGATGGACCTGTTCGACTCTTCCGGCGCTTGGCTGGCCCGCAGCGACGACTATCCCGGGGGTGGGTTGGCCTCGCAGATCGTTATTCAGCCCACGGCCGACGACATCTACTACGTGCGGGTGCGGGAGTACTACCGGCGCGGGGAGTGCCTGGGGTATCGGCTGGGGCTGCGGGTGTCTTCCCAGTGGGCGCACAATGTGCCGCTGCCTCTGGCCATGGCTCGCAGCAACTGGCCGACATGGACGCCCACAGCCACCGCCACGGCCACCGCCAGCGCCACGCCTACACCCACGGCCACGCCGACGGCGACGGCCACGGCAACGCCAACGGAGACGCCGACGGCCACCAATACCCCCACGCCGACCCCAACGGCCACCGATGTGGACACAGCGACGCCGACGGCCACCCCAACTTGGACCGAGACGCCGACGGAGACGCCGACGCCCACGGAGACGGCTACGGCGACGGCCACCTCTACAGACACGCCCACGCCCACACCGACCTCCACAGCAGTGGTGGATCTGGCCATCGAGCCGGCTCTCACCTACGTGGGGGTGGGCGAGGAGTTCGTGCTATCGGTGCTGGTGCAGGCTGGCGCTCAGCCTGTGGATGCGGCCGGGGTGCGCCTGACCTTCCCCGCACCCTACTTGGAAGTGCTCTCGCTGGAGCCCGGCGCAGCGTTGGGGCAGGTGATGGGCGCGACCTTCGATAACGCCGGGGGCACGATTACCTACCAGGCCCAGCGCGCGGTGGGCGACCCGCCGCCCACCGGGGAGTTCGTCTTGCTGCGGCTGCGTTGGCAGGGCGAGGCGCTGAACGCCGCTGGAGCCGTAGTGGAGTTCGACCCGACGCTGTGCGCTGTGCTCTACGACGGCTTTGACCGCAAGCGCACGCTGATCCCGGGGATGGTGAAGATCGTGGTGGAGACCCCCACACCCACCCCCACGCACACGGGCACACCCACGGCCACGCTGACGCCTACAGAGACCGCCACCAGCACCGCCACGGCTACGCTGACGGCGACCGCCACGCTGACCGCCACACCCACAGCCACTGCCACGCCTACCCTGGTGCCGCCGCAGAACCTGGCCAACCTGGCGGTGAGCCCGCCGCTCTACACCGCGCAGGTGGGGCAGGTCTTCCCGCTGGATGTGATCGTGCAGTCTGGCGCGCAGGAGGTGGAGAACGTCATCGTGACGCTGCACTTCTCCCCGACCTACCTGCAGGTGGTCAACTTGGAGCCGGGGTCGGCTCTGGCCGATGTGCTGCACATCCACTACAACAACACCACCGGCGAGATCCAGTACAACGCGCGGGTGAGGGCGGGCGACCCCTGGCCGGCCTGGAGCTTCCCGGTGCTGCGCGTGCAGTTCCAGGCGCAGACGCCAACCGCGGGCACAGCGGTGGCGTTCCAGCGGCCAGGCTGCAGTGTGCGCTACTACCATTGGGAGATCTTGGGCGCGACGCTGAATGGAACGGTGGCCATTCCCGCGCCGACGCCGACGCCCACGTCCACGGCTACCCCCACGGTGACTGCTACGCCCACGATCACGGCGACAGCCACGATCACGCCCACCCGCACGGCCTCGCCCACGGTGACCAGCACGCCCAAAGCCCAGCGGTTGGACGTGCCGGGGATGCAGGGTCCCAACGGCTTGGCCATCGATCGCACGTTGGGCAAGGTCTTCGTGGCCAGCCGTGAGAACGACCGATTGATCATCCTGGATCGGGCTACCGGCGCGGTGGAAGGATGGGTGGCCGTGGGCGACCTGCCCTTTGGGCTGGCTGCCAACTCACTGACTCATCGGGTCTACGTGCCGTGCTTCGACAACGGCCACTTGGCGGTCATCGACGGCGTAACCCATGCGCTGCTCTCCATGTTCCCGGTGGGGACAGGGCTGACCTACGCCGCGGTGAACGAGGAGACCGACCGGGTCTACGTGGTCTCCCACGGCGGCAACCTGCTCTACAGCATCCGCGGCAGCGACAACGCTGTCTTGCGCACCGTCTCCAGCGCCAGCGCCGGCGCATACGGCCTGGCGGTGGACTCTCAGGACAACCGCGTCTACGTGGGCCACCGCGACACCGGCTTGATCACGGTGTTCGATGGCGCTACGTTGGATCAGCTGCCTGCCAACACCCTGTACACCCGCGGCAGCCCCTACATCATGACTGTGGA
>JAAYZY010000233.1 GCA_012514615.1 Chloroflexota bacterium
GGCGCGCACCAGAGCCAGCACCTACGCATCCCTGGCGAAGACAAGAAGGGCGTCTACCACGGCATCGACTTCCTGCGCGACGTCGCCTTGGACAAGATGCCCGACATCGCCGGCAAGCGCGTCGCAGTGGTGGGCGGCGGCAACGTGGCCATCGACGCCGCTCGCACTGCCTGGCGACTGGGGGCCAAAGAGGTCAACGTCATCTACCGCCGCACCCGCCAAGACATGCCAGCCTATGCTGAAGAGCTGGACGCGGCCGAAGAAGAAGGGGTCATCTTCCACTACCTCACCAACCCAGTGCGGGTGCTGGGCGGCGATCACGTCACCGCTGTGGAGCTGCAGAACCAAGAGCTGGGTGAGTTCGACCGCTCAGGCCGCCGTCGGCCGGCGCCGGTAGAAGGCTCCGTCTTCCAGCTCAATGTGGACGTGTTGATCCCAGCCATCGGTCAGCGCACCGACCCTTCCTGTGTGCCGGAAGACTGCCTGGAATGGAACCGCAACGCCACAGTGAAGGTGGATCAAGCGTTGGCCACCACCCGAGCCGCGGTTTTCGCCGCTGGGGACATGGTTTCGGGGCCGGCCTCGGTCATCGACGCGGTGGCCCAGGGCAACCAAGCAGCCATGAGTGTGGACCACTACCTGAAGACCGGCAAAGTGGTGAAGGTGCCCTACAAGCCGCCCTACCGCTTCCCCAAGCTCACCTGGAACATGGACGACTACGCCGACGCCCAGCGGGTGCACCACACGATGATCCCAGTGGAGGCGCGCCGGGGCAGCTTCCATGAGGTGGAGCTGACTCTGGAAGAGAAGGCCATCAGGGAAGAGTGCCGGCGCTGCCTGCGCTGCGACCTGGAATGGTTGGAGACGCGCGAGGTGCAGCCTGCAGCCACGTCGGAACCGGTCGCGGCAGACTGAGGCCGCCCACTACGGCAACGAGGGGTGAACCTCTCTCAGAACGAAGGAGGCAAGGCAACGGATGACCACGGTGAACGTCACCATCAACGGCCTGCAGGTCCCAGCCAAGCCCGGCCAGACCGTGCTTGAGGCAGCGACCGGGGCCGGAATCAAGATACCTACGCTGTGCCACCACCCGGCGCTCAAGCCCATCGGGGCCTGTCGCGTCTGCCTGGTGGAGATCAAAGGCCAACGCACCCTCCAACCGGCCTGCACCTTTCCCATCATGGAAGGGATGGAGGTCTGGACGGAATCGCCCAAGGCCATGGAGGCCCGGCGCTTCGTGCTGGAGCTCATCCTCTCCGACCACCCGCAGGACTGCATGACCTGTGAGCGGAACGGGAACTGCGAACTCCAGGACTTGGCCTACCAGTACGGGCTCAAGGACGTGCGCTTCCAGGGCGCCACACACCACTACGCAATCGACCGCTCCAACCCGTTCTACCAGCGGGACTACAACAAATGCATCCTATGCCGACGCTGCGTGCGAGCCTGCGACGAGATCAACGGCGTGGAAGCCATCGGCATGATCGAGCGTGGCTTCGACACCCGCATCGGCGCGGCCTTCGACCTGCCCATGCAGGAGAGCCTCTGCGAGTTCTGCGGAATGTGCGTGGCGGTCTGCCCCACCGGCGCGCTGGTCCCCCAGGCCAAACGGGGCAAGGGGCGGGCCTGGGAGTTCACCCAGGTACCCACCACCTGCTCCTACTGCGGCATGGGCTGCCAGTTCTACTTGGACGTAAAGGACGGCAAGATCGTCCAGGTGAGCTCCAAGTGGGACGCCCCATCCAACCACGGCTCCCTCTGCGTCAAGGGCCGCTTCGGCTGGGATTACGTCCACCACCCGGACCGCCTCACCCAACCGCTGATCCGCAAGAACGGCGAGCTGACCCCAGCCACCTGGGATGAGGCCCTGGACCTGGTGGCCAGCCGCATGGGCAAGATCAAGGAAGAGAGCGGCTCGCAGGCGTTCGCCTTCCTGGCCTCGGCCAAGTGCAGCAACGAAGACAACTACGTGATGCAGAAGTTCAGCCGCGCAGTGATCGGGACCAACAGCGTCGATCACTGCGCACGTCTCTGACACAGCCCAACGGTGACCGGTCTGGTCACCACGTTCGGCTCTGGCGCCATGACCAACTCGTTCGACGACCTGGCTGAGCAGTCGGCGGCCTACTTCGTCATCGGCTCCAACACCACCGAGCAGCACCCGGTGTTGGGCATGCGCCTGCGGCAGGCGGCGAAGCAGCGCGGGGCCAAAATCATCGTGGCCGACC
>JAAYZY010000234.1 GCA_012514615.1 Chloroflexota bacterium
GCACCGCCTCCTGGCCGAGAAGATTCCTTCACCCCATCTGGTAGTATACCTGCGGGCCGACACCGATGTGCTCATGGAGCGTATTGCCCATCGGGATCGCCCCTACGAGCGGGCCATGTCTCGCCCCTACATCGCCGAGCTGGCCCAGGCCTACGAGCGCTTCTTCGCCGACTACACCGAAGCGCCGGTCCTTACCATCGACACGGCCCGCCTGGACATCATCCGCCGCCCGGAAGACCTGCAGGGAGTTCTGGGCCGCATCCGCGCCGCGCTGGAAGAAGGCGTGTTCCAGGCGCCGCTCCCTTCCATGGAGGGTCTGGTGGCCCCCTCGGCGCCGGAAGAGCCAGCCACGCGCCTGGGGGTCAGCCGCCGCCTGACCGACTTCCAGGCCCTGCGCCGCGCCGCTCAGGGCCAGCTCGGGCTTTCGTCCGACCCGTACTTCGGCTTCATCGGCTTCACTACCCTGGTGGGTGAGCTGGGCACCCTGTTGCAGGCCGCCTGGAGCGAAGAAGACGCCCGGACCGACGCGGTGGGCAACCGGCCCGAGGCTCGCGCACGGGCGTTGGAGACTCGTCAGGTGCACCTGCAAGAGACCATGGCCGCCTGCCTGGATGCCCTGGTCTGCCTGGCGAACCTCAGCCAGGTGGACCTGGAGTCCACCTACCTGAAGCGTCTGGCGGCGTCGGGTGGAGGAAGCGAGGGCCGATGAAGAAGTTCATTGCCATCGCTGGCAACGTGGGCGTGGGCAAGTCCACCCTCACCAAGCTCCTGAGTAGCTACCTGTGCTGGGAGCCGTTCTACGAAGCCGTGGACGACAACCCGTACCTAGCCGACTTCTACCGCGATATGAAGACCTGGAGCTTCCACTCGCAGATCTTCTTCCTCTCCCGCCGGCTCCAGCACCACCACCAGATCCTGGAGCGGCCGGGCACCGTGGTGCAGGATCGCACCGTCTACGAAGACGCCGAAGTCTTCGCTCGCAACCTGTACCTGCAGGGCCACATGAGCGAGCGCGACTACCACAGCTACCGCGCCCTGTACGAGTCGGTCATCCAGATCCTGCCGCCGCCCGACCTGGTCATCTACCTGCGGGCTCCAGTCCCCACGCTGCTAGAGCGCATCCAGTCTCGCGGGCGGGACTTCGAGCGGAGCATCAGCGCCGAGTACCTGCAACAGCTCAACGCCCTGTACGAAGACTGGATCGAGCGCTTCTCGTTAGGGCCGGTGCTCACCGTGCCCGCCGACACGCTGGATTTCGTGCATCGGCAAGACCATCTGGCCCTCATCAGCGAGCGGGTGCTGAACAAGCTCCACGGCCGCGAGACGTTGGACTTCAGCCTGGCCTAAGCGCCGCCAAGGGCCGCGGCGGCAAGAGGGGTGCGGAATGCTCATCGTCAACGGGACGGTGCTCACGTTCGGGGAACAGCCTAAGGTCATCCCCTGGGGCGCGCTGCGCCTGGAGGGCGACCGCATCGCCGAAGTGGGCCTGACCTCTGAGCTGACGGCGCGCTGCCCGGCTGAAGAGACGCTGGACGCCAGCGGTCAGTTGGTCATGCCCGGCCTGATCTGCTCCCACACGCACTTCTACGGGGCGTTCGCCCGCGGGATGGCCCTGCCCGGCCCGGCTCCCCACGACTTCCGCCAGACGCTGGAGCGCCTCTGGTGGCGGCTGGACAGGGGCCTCACCCTCCCAGACGTGGCGGCCAGCGCCGAAGCCTGCCTGGCAGACGCCATCCGCCACGGCGTCACCACGCTTTTCGACCACCACGCCTCGCCCAACGCCATCGCCGGCAGCCTGGACGCCTTGGCCGAGGCGGTGGAGCGGGCCGGCCTGCGGGCCTGCCTCTGCTACGAGGTCTCCGACCGAGACGGCCCTGAGCGCATGCACCAGGGCCTCCTGGAGAACGTCCGCTGGGCCCGGGCTGCCCGTGGCAGCACGCGCCTGGCCGCCATGATGGGCCTCCACGCTTCCCTGACCCTGTCGGATGAGACCCTGCGCCTGGCCAGCAGCATGGCCGAGAAGGCCGGTCTCCCCTGCCACATCCACGTGGCCGAAGACCGAGCCGACGTGGACGACGCCCTGCGCCGCTACGGGCTGCCGGTGGTGGAGCGGCTGCGCCGTTTCGGCATCCTCGGCGAGGGCAGCATCGCCGCTCACTGCGTCCATGTGGACGGCTTCGAGCGGGATGCCCTTTGGGAGATGCAGACCCATGTGGCCCACAACCCCCGCTCCAACATGAACAACGGCGTGGGCACAGCAGCGGTGCCTAGCATGCTGCGACGGGGCCTGTGGGTGGGTCTGGGCAACGACGGCTTCTCCAACAACCTGTTCCAGGAGATGCAGGCGGCCTGCCTGGTGCATAAGCTGGCCAGCGGCGACCCCCAGGCCATGCCCGCCGACGCCGTCCTGGATCTCGTCTTCACGGGCGGCACCCGCCTGGCCAGACGCACCTTCGGCCTGCCTCTGGGTCAGCTTGCGCCAGGTGCAGCCGCCGACGTGATTACCGTTCGCCACCAGCCCATCACTCCGCTCCACGCCAAGAACTACCCGTGGCACATCATTTTCGGCGTGGACGGCTGCGGTGTCGAGAACACCATCGTCGCCGGCCGGTTCCTCATGCGCGAGGGCCAGATCCTCACACTGGACGAGGAGGCTGTAGCCGCCCGGGCCCGCCAGCAAGCTGGCGCGCTGTGGCAGCGGCTGACGCAAGCACAAAACCACTGAGGGAGCCTGAACTGCAATGCCTGAGACCAAGAAGCGTACAACGACCAGCGCTGGGAGCCCGATCCGGCGCTCCTGGTGGGCGCGCCTGGGGCTGCCCCTGCAGGTGGGGCTCGTCACTGCCCTCATCGGCATGGCCCTCACCACCGTGGGCATCCTGCGGGGCTTCGTGCCCGCCACGCTGCCGTCCATCGCCATGGCCCTGCTGATCTCTGGCGGCAGTTGGGGCGTGGTGGCCTGGGCCGTTGCCACCGCCGCCGTGGATAGCGAGGAGGTGGAGCCCGAAGAAGGGGAGGAGACCGCGCCGTGAGTCAGGCGATCCGCCTCTGTGGCCTGACCTTGCGCAACCCGGTGCTGCCGGCGGCCGGCCCGCCGGTCTGGAACGCCGCGGCCATGCTGGCTTGTGTGGCCGGCGGCGCCGGCGGCATCGTCAGCAAGACCATCTCCACCACGGCGGCTCAAGTGCCCCAGCCCTGCATGGCTGAGGTCAGCCACGGCTCCATGCTCAACAGCGAGCTGTGGGCCGAGCTCCCGCCAGAGCACTACCTGGCCCACGAGTTCCCACAAGCGCGCACCGCTGGGGTCCCCCTGGTCGTCAGCTTGGGCTACAGCCCGCAGGAAATCGCCCATCTGGCCCCCCAGGTGCGTCCCTTTGCCGACGCGGTGGAGCTCTCCACCCACTACATCGGCGACGACCCCGCGCCCATGGTCGGGGCGATCCGCGCCGCCAAGGCCGCCCTGGACGTGCCGGTGTGGGTGAAGTTCAGCCCCTTCCGAGACGTGCGTCGGGCCGCCCAAGCCGCCCGGGAAGCCGGCGCTGACGCCATCGTCGCCGTCAACTCCTACGGGCCTTGCTTGGGCATCAACCTCGAGACCGGCCAGCCGCTGGTGGGCAGCCGCGAGGGCTACGGCTGGCTCTCCGGCGCAGCCCTGAAGCCCATCGCCTTGCGCTGCGTCTTCGATATCGCCCAGACGGTGGACCTGCCGGTGATCGGTGTGGGCGGCATCAGCAGCGGCGAAGACGCCATCGAGTTCTTCATGGCCGGCGCATCGGCGGTCCAGGTCTGCACCGCCGCCATCTTGCGGGGGCCTGGCGTCTTCGGGGAGATCGCTGCGGGCATCGAGGCCTGGCTCTCCCACCACGGCTACAGCTCCGTCGAGGAGGTCCGCGGCCTGGCCCAGCGCCGCCTGCGGGAGCGACCGTTCCGCACCCAGCACGTGCCGCCCACCCTGCAGGTGGAGGACTGCATCGGCTGCACCCGTTGCGTAGTCTCGTGCGTCTACGGCGCGCTGGAGATGACCGGCCAGCCCAAGACCAAGGGCTACAAGGTGCGGCTCCACCCAGACCGCTGCGCAGGCTGCGGCCTCTGCGCCACGCGCTGCCCCACCCAGGCCCTGCGCATGCCTGGCGTCAGCGCCCAGGGGTGAGGGGCATGGCCGGCCACCCTTCCTTGCTGACGGAGTTGCGGCTGGGGCCGGGCGATTGTGTGGCCCTGGTGGGGGCTGGCGGCAAGACCACCCTGGCCGTGGCCCTGTGGCAGGATGCCCACCGCGCTGGCCTGGCAGCCATCCTGACCACCACCACCCACATCCAGGAGCCGATTGTACGGCCCGGCGAAACGCTGCTGGTGGGCGAGCCAGTCGACCTGGCCCCGAAGATGGCCGCCGCCCTGGGTCGGGATGAGCGGGTCTTCATGGCGGCCGCCCGCACTGACTTGGCCGTGGAGGAGCACCTGCTGCCGGGGCGGTTTCGCCAGCGCAAGCTGCAGGGCCTGGACCCGGCGGAAGTCGACGCGCTGGCTGCCGGTCAGCCCCGGGCGCTGTTCGTGGTGGAGGCTGACGGGGCGCGCCACCGCTTGCTCAAGGCCCCGGCCCACTACGAGCCACAGACGCCGCTCGGCGCGACGCGCCTGCTGCCCATGGCCTGCGCCGACGTGGTGGGCCGGCCGCTGGAGGCTCCCTGGATACACCGACCCAAGCTCCTGGCAGCCTTGCTGGACGTCCCCCTGGGCGCGGCGCTGACGCCGTCGATGGTGGCGGCTGCCCTGGCGCACCGGCAAGGCGGCCTGAAGGACGCGCCCGCAGGGGCGGCAGTCTTCGCGGTGCTCACGCTGTTGCAGCCGGAGTCTCTGGCCGCGGCCCGAGCCGTGGCCCGCCTCCTCTTGGAAGGGCAGCAGGTGGAGGCTGTGCTGCTGGTGGCGCTGCTGCCCACGCTGCGGCTTGTGGAGGCGGCCCACCCGTGAACCAGGCGTCTGTGGCTGCCGTCATCCTTGCGGCGGGGGCTTCCCGGCGCATGGGCCGGCCCAAGCAGCTCCTGCGGTGGGGGCCGGGGCAGCCTACCCTGCTGGCCCACACCCTGGCCGAGGTGCAGCGCGCTCCCTTCGCCCAGGTGATTGTGGTGCTGGGCTGGCAAGCGGAGCGGATGCTCCCAGAGGTGGAGGGGGTCGGCGTGACGACGGTAGTGAACCCCGCCTGGGCGGAGGGGCTGAGCAGCTCCCTGCGAGCCGGCCTCGAGGCCATGGACCCCCAGGTGCAGGCCGCCCTGTTCGTGCTGGCGGACCAGCCGGGCCTCACCGCCGACCTACTGCAACGCCTGGTGGGCGCCTACACCGCCACCGGGGGCCCCATTGTAGCCCCAACGCTGGAAGGGCAGCCGCGCCCACCCGTCTTGTTCGACCGCGCCCTGTTCCCCGCCTTGCGGGCCCTGCGGGGCGACCAGGGCGGCCGCAGCCTGCTGCACAGCGGGCAGCACCGCCTGGTGGGCGTGGCGGTGAACGAGGAGTGGGCCGTTCGCGATATGGACACCCCAGCCGACTACGCTGCCTGGGGCCTGCAAGGACACCCACAACACCACAAGGACGAGGCAATGCAACCCAACAACCGACCGTTGCGCAACGTGCAAGGCTTCCTTCTGGATCTCGACGGGGTCTTCTACTGGGATGAGGACCCGCTGCCCGGCGGCGCAGAGTTCATGGCACTGCTCCAGAGAAGCGGCACGCCGTATCTGCTGCTCACCAACAACGCCACGCGCACGCCGCGCCAGTACCAGCAGAAGCTCGCCCGCATGGGCATCTCCGTCTCCACCGACGACGTGGGCACCTCCGCCCTGGCCGCCGCCGCCTTCCTGGCCGAGGAGCTGCCGCCCGGCAGCCGAGTGTTCGTGGTGGGGCAAGATGGGCTGGTGGACGCCCTGCAAGCGCAGGGGTTTGTGGTCACCAGCACCGACACCGATGTGGCCGCCGTGGTTGTGGGCATGGACTTGGGACTGACCTGGGAGAAGCTCAAGCGTGCCACCCTGGCCATCCGCCGTGGGGCGCTGTTCATCGCCACCAATCCCGACCGCACCTTCCCCGATCGCGAGGGCATCATCCCCGGCAACGGCGCCATTGTGGCCGCGCTGGAGGCCGGCTCCGAGCAGCAGGCTCTGGTTATCGGCAAGCCAGAAACCCGCATCTTCGACTACGCGCTGGGGCGTCTGAGCTTGCCTGCCGCCTACACCGCCATGGTGGGCGACCGGCTGAACACCGACATCGAGGGCGCCGCGAAGGCAGGCCTGCCCTCTGTACTGGTCATGTGCGGCCTCACCTCGCCAGAGATGCTGGCCGCCTCGCCGGTTCAGCCCACGGTCATCTGCGA
>JAAYZY010000235.1 GCA_012514615.1 Chloroflexota bacterium
ATGCCCACGCCCAGCGGCTTGGTGAGGAGGAGCACGTCGCCGGGGCGCGCTCCCGCCTTGGTGGCCACCCGCTCCGGGTGCACCACGCCCAGCACGGCCAGGCCATACTTGGGCTCGTCGTCGTCCACCGTGTGGCCTCCGGCGATGGCGCCGCCGGCCTCCCGGACCTTCTCGGCCCCGCCGCGCAGGATCTCGCTGATGACCTGCTCGTCCATGTCGGCCGGGAAAGCAGCAATGTTCAACGCCAGCACCACCTGGCCGCCCATGGCATAGACGTCGCTCATGGCGTTGGCCGCGGCGATGGCCCCGTAGGCGTACGGGTCATCGACGATGGGCGTGAAGAAGTCAACGGTCTGGATCACGGCCACTTCGTCGCTGATGCGGTAGACCGCCGCGTCGTCGGCCACATCCAGGCCCACCAGCAGGTCGGGGAAGTGCCCTCCCTGGAAGATCTGTCGTACAGGACGCGTGACCCGCGCCAGAGCCTCAGGGCCCCTCTTGGCCGCTCAGCCTGCGGCCTTGGTCATGGCCGTGAGGCGTGCAGGCCCAGCCGACTTGGGCTTCCATTCACAGGCGTTGCTCATGGGGTCCTCCGGTGGCTGGCAGTTGCTCGTCCCAGCCGCAGGGTACCTAACCATCCAACGGATGGATGGCGTCTGTCTCAACCTGGGCGTCGGCCAGTGCCTGAACCACCCGCTCTCGGTCGTCCCATAGGAAGCGCAGGGCCGACCCGCAGTCCGAGCTCAACTGGCGAGGGGTGGGGATCAGCTTCACCGTCAGGCCGACCGCCTGGCAGGCCCGCTCGGCGCGGATGGCCAAGCTGGTAGAGTGGACCAGCGCCACGCCGTACTTCACAGCGAGATCACCTTGCCCGCCCCCAACAGCGCCTCGGTGATGGTGTACATGTTGGAGATCTGGCCCACCGCCAGTTGGTCGGTGAGGCCGAAGTGGCCCAAGCAGGTGCCGCAGGCCAAGATCTCCACGCCTTGCGTCTGCAGCGCCTGGAGGTCCTCCGTGACGGGGGAGCCCTGCGTGGCCAAGCGCACTCCGCTGTTGAGGAAGACGACGGTGTCGGGCAGCGGCTCTACCTCGGCCAATGCATGGAAGAAGCCCCGCATCAGGACCTGCCCCAGTACCGGATCTTCGCCTCGGCCCATGAGCTCGCCGGGGACCACCAGCACCAGCGGGCCGCCGGCCGGCGCGGCTGGGGCCTGAGGCGTGGCCTGCGGTACCGCCTGTTCGCCCCTCTGCAGATGCAGATAGATGCCGTCCGGGCGGACATCCACCGTCACCTGGCAGCCCATCTTCTGGGCCAGCCGCGAGACGTTGGCCTGGGAAACCACGTTATCCACGATGGTGGTGACCGCATCGTGCCCTTGCAAGGCTTGACGGGTCAGGATCACCGGCTGAGGGCAAGCCTGCCCTCGAGCGTCGACGACTGGGATCATCGGCTGGTCACTCCTTCGGGGTCTCCCCTCATACAGCTAGGCTCCCCCCGCAGCCTCGGC
>JAAYZY010000236.1 GCA_012514615.1 Chloroflexota bacterium
CCGCGCAGCGCGGCCAACAGGCGTTCCCTGGGCAGCATCTCACCAATCCCTACATCGTTCGCAGCCGAGGGTCCAGGGCATCCCGCAGGCCATCGCCCACGAAGTTGATGCTGATGACCGTCAGAGAGATCAGCACGCCGGGGTAGATGGCCAGCATGGGGTGGGTGCGGAAGAAGCGCTGAGCGTTCTGCAGCATGTTGCCCCACGAGGCAGTGGGCGGCTGGATGCCGTAACCCAGGTAGCTGAGCGCAGACTCGGCCAGGATGGCCGCGGCCACCTGCAGCGTGGCCGCCACGATGATGGGCGCCACCGTGTTGGGCAGGATGTGCTGCACGATGATGCGCCAGTCAGAAGCGCCGATGAGGCGCGCCGCCAGGGTGAACTCCCGTTCCTTCAGCGAGAGGAACTCGGCGCGGATGATGCGCGCCGTGCCGGTCCACGAAAGAAAGCCCAAGATGAGAACCACAAAGATCAGGTCTTTGCGCAGGAACGCCCCCAATACCATGGCCAGCGGGATCATGGGGATGGACAGCAGCACGTTGATGCCGCCGCAGATCCACGAATCGACGCGGGCGCCGTAGTAGCCGGCCAGCGCGCCGATGACCGTGCCGATGATCACCGTCATCACCGAGACGCTGATGCCTACAGTCAGGGAGATGCGCGCCGCGAAGATCAGCCGGCTGAGCTCGTCTCGGCCCACGTCGTCGGTGCCCAGCGGGTGCCCTCTGCTGGGCCCAGCCATGAAGTCGTACGAGACGGCATTGGGCTCGTAGGGAGCCACCAGAGGCGCGGCCACGGCCAAAGCCACCATCAGCATCAGGATCACCAGCCCCAGCACTGCCAGCCGATTGCGGGCAAAGCGCCTCCAGACCGGCACCTGATGGCCAACGGGCCGCTGGCCTGCCCCCAGATCTGGGGCGCACAACTGCGAGCTCTTTGCCATTCCACTTCCCCCGCGAGAGGTTCTGTCTTCTTGCTTCTGGAGGCGGTGGGTGGAATCCACCGCTGCGCTGCCGTAATGGACCGCTGGGCCTCGCCTGCCGGGCAGCCTACTCCAGGCGGATGCGTGGGTCCACCAACCCGTAGCAGACGTCTGCCATCATGTTGCCGAAGATGGTCAGGGTGGACATGAGCATGAACGAGGCCATCAGCACCGGGTAGTCACGCCCGGTCAGCGACTCGGCCAACAGACGCCCCATCCCCGGCCAGGCAAAGACGACCTCGGTGATCATGGCCCCGCCGATGAGGTTGCCCCCCTGCAGACCCACCAGCGTGATCAACGGCAGCAGGGCGTTCTTCAAGGCATGCCGCACCACCACCGCACGCTCCCGCAACCCCTTGGAACGGGCCGTGCGGATGTAGTCCTGCCCAATCACTTCCAGCATGCTGGAGCGGACGTAGCGGCTCCAGGCAGCCACCTGCAGGGTGGCCAGCACCAGGGCCGGCGGCAGCAGGTGCCACAGCCGATCCCACAGGTCCCACCCCTCGCTGCCGATGGTCATCATCCCCCCTGAAGGGATAATCCGCCAGCGCACCGAGAAGAAGAGCAAGATGACCATGCCCAGCCAGAAGGTGGGGATCGACACGCCCAACATGGCCACCGCGTTGGCCAGGTACTGGACGAAGCGGTTGCGGTACAGGGCCGAGAACATGCCAAAGGGGATGGAAAAGACCAGGGCGATGAGCAGCGCGGCGCCCACCAGTTGGATGCTGGGCCCGATCCGCTCGGCCAGGATGTCGATCACCGGCCGGTTGAACTTGTAGGAGAGGCCCCAGTCGCCGGAGAGCATGGCCTTGAGCCACTTGCTGTATTGGATGGGCAGGGGGTCGTTCAGCCCCAGTCGCTCTTCGATTCGCTCCAGCTCCTTCTGGTCTACGTTGGGGTCCATGGCGTATATGGCCGTCGGCCCGCCAGGAGCCAGATGGATGATGATGAACATGACCACCGAGACTGCCAACAGGGTGGGAATCGCTTGCAGCAGCCTGCGGATGAGGAACTTGGTCATTGGCACCAACCCTCTCTGTGTGTGCGGGTGTCCACCCTGCCCAAGCGGCGCTGTGGGGGGCGCTGGCTAGGCCACCGCGGTGGCCTAGCCAGCGCGTCCGGCCATGGGCCGCCCCCAGGGGCTCAGCGGGGACCCAGGCTCCCCCGTCGCCTATTCCAGCCACCACTCCGCGGCGTTCCACAGCTCCACGTAGCCCGTGCCGGGCAGGTAGCCGTGCAGGTTCTTGGTCACCGCCGTGGTGTCGGCCCGCCAGCCCATGAAGAGCTGGGGTACTTCCTCAGCGATGATGGCTTGGGCTTCCTGCAGGTACTGGATGCGCAGGGCCTGGTCGGCCGTCTGCTGGCTGGCCAGGATCAGCTCATCCACCTTGGGGTTGCTGTAGCCCACGTAGTTGCCGTTGTTGTTGTACTTCACCCGGTCCAGGTACAGCGAACCGAAGTCGGGATCCACGTAGCGGCCGATGTAGGAGTAGCCGGTCTCGAGGTCGTTGCCCGGCAGCATCTTGCCGAACAGGGTGGCCACGTCCACACCGTTGATCTCGGCCTGCACGCCGATCTCCTTCCACTGGGCGTGCACCAGGGAGAGAAGCTGGATGCGGATCTGCTCGCCGGGGATGTTGGCCGTCTCGAACTTGAGGGGCGTGCCGTCGACGACGCCTTCCACACCGTGGGCCTCGCGCACGCCATCACCGTCGGCATCCTTCCAGCCCACCTCTTCCAGCAGCACCTTGGCCTTCTCCGGGTCGTGGCGGAACTTCATGATGTTGGGGTTGTAGGCCGCCAGTTGCGGGCTCACCGGGCCGTCGGCCGGTTCCGACAGGCCGCGGAAGACCTTCTCGCAGATGATCTCCTTGTCGAAGCCGTAGGCCAAGGCTTGACGGGTGCGCACGTCCTTGAAGAGCGGGTGGTTGTTGTTGATCCAGATCAGCCAGGGCGTAAGCGACTGGGTGGTCACCCGATCCACGTGGGGCATCTTGTCCAACAGCTCGGCCAGGTCATCCTGCACGCGCAGCTGCACGTGCACCTCGCCGGTCTCCGTCATGTTCAGCAGCGTGTTGGCGTCGGGCACAATGCGGTAGACGATCTCGTCCAGGTAGGGCTGGCTTTCCACGAAGTAGTCGGGGTTCTTCACCACGGTGATGTGGTCGCCAGAGACCCACTCCTTGAACTTGAAGGGGCCGGTGCCCACCGGGGCGCGCATCCACTGGTGGTTGTTGAACTCCTCGGCCGTCAGGCCATCGAGGATGTGCTTGGGCAGGACCTCTGCAGCCGAGAGGCGCATCAGGAACGGCGCGTCCACCTTGGCAAAGTTGAAGACCACCGTGTGCTCGTCCGGCGTCTCCACCGATTCCACCTGGTCCCAGCCGACGCGGGAGACCACTTGGTTGCCCTCACGCATGATCATCTCGTAGGTGAACTTGACGTCAGCCGAGGTCAGCGGCTTGCCATCGTGCCACTGGACGTCGTCCCGCAGGTGCAGCGTCCAGGTGAGGCTGTCGGCAGAGATGCCGCCGTTCTGCACCGTGGGCAGCTCGGTGATGAGGACCGGCACGTATTCCAGCTTCTCATTCACCACCACCATGGGGTGGTTCATGAGGCCGCCCACCTCGTAGGCCACGGTGAGGCCCGACATGGGCCGCCAGAAGCGGTCAGGCTCTTGGCGGTGCGCCACAACCACCCGCCCGCCGGTCTTGGGGCCGGGCAGCGGCGTGGCGGTAACCACCTTCTCCACCACCTTCTCCTTCTCCACCACCACGGTCTGGGCCACGGCCTTCTCGACGACCTTCTCGGTCTCTACGATAACCGTCTGCACCACCGGCTTTTCGACGATCTTCTCCTTCTCCACCACGACCGGTGTGGGGGCTGCGCAGGCGCTCGCCAGCATGGCCACCATGACCAACGCCGAAAGCCACAAGAATCCCCGGGACTTCATCTCTTGTACCTCCTCTGCAGCTTACCGCTTCTACACCCCGTGCCGCCTCGCAGATCGTGTGTGGTTCTCACCTCCTCCCACTGTGCGCCGTCTCGGTGTTCCGCTACAGCCGAACACAGCGCCCTTGTTCGGCCGAAAGGTACAGCGCGTAGGCCGTGCGTATCGATTCCAAGGCCAGGTCCAGGCCGGCCAGCGGCTCGCGGTCTTGGGCCACCGCCTCCACGAAGTCCTGGATCTCCTGGGCATAGCCAGCCTCCCACACATGGTCTACGCTGGGGAAGTTCCAGCCGGCCTTGGTCTCCAGCTTCTCGTTCAGGAAGAGGTCGCCGAACACCTGGTCATCCGGGGCAAACGAAAGGCAGGTGTCGTTCTGGCTGATGTTGCAGCGCAGGTGGGCGTTGGAGAGGAAGACTTCCAGGTAGCTCTGAATCCCGCCTAGGGAGACGTCAGAGCAAGTGACCAGAGCCCGGGCGCCGTCGTCGAAGGTGAGCACGCCCACGGCCCAGTTCTCCACGTCTGCCCAGCCGGTGACCACCCGCGGCGTCACCCGCTCGAAGCCGCACACAGCGGTGAGGTCGGCAGTCTGGGCCCACACCTCACGCACTCGCCAGGGGCGGCCGGCGTACTGGCGGCCTTCCCACTGCTTCAGGTAGATGGCGGCGCTCAGGGGGTGGATGCCCAGCCTCAGCAGCGCGCCGCCGCCGGAGGTCTGCCACTCTCTGGAGAAAGGGCTGGCCGAGCCGCCGTGCGCTTCGTTGCCGCGGATCTCCAGGATGGCGCCCCCGCTGGCGTCAGCCAGCTCCACCAGGCGGCGGAATGCCGGGGCATAGACCCAGTTCTCGGCGTACAGCAGCTTGCGGCCGCTCTGGCAGAAGGCCGCCTCCAACTCCGCCAGCTCGGCCTGCACCACAGCGAACATCTCGGCCCGGGGCGTGGCCCCGGTGCGGCCCTCGCCCGCATAGCCCCACAACGGCTTTTCGCAGACCACATCCTTGCCAGCCCGCGCCAGGGCCACAGCCATGGGTTGGTGCAGGTGCACCGGCACGCACAGGTCGGCCACATCGACGTCGGCGTCGGCCAGCAACTCGGCGAAGTCGGTGTAGACGCGCCGAATGCCGTACCGCTTGGCCAGGGCCTGGGCCTTGGCCTCCGTGCGCGAGACGATGCCCACTAGGTCTACCGGCACCCGCTGCACCCTCTGGTAGCAGGCCAGGTGGAAATCGGCGGCATACCCCGCCCCCACCATGGCCACTTTCACCGCCCTAGCGCCCTTGCCCATGGGCTGCCCCCTGGCGCTGCCCACCGGTCGGTCTGCCCGGTTGCCCCTACGGCCGCCGCGGGTTCCCGGCGGCCAACGAAGCAGGAATCTGCTGCAGGATCTCGCCCTTGGCGTTGCGGAGATGGGCCCTGATGGCCGCCTTGGCAGCCTCCACGTCGCCGCGGCGCAGGGCGCCCACGATGGCCTTGTGCTCCGCCAGCGTGTCCGAGGCCCGCTGGTCGCTGGCGGTATACAGGGCCCGGGCCACAATGGTGTGGCAGCCCATGCCCGCGTAGATCTCCGAGAGCTTGCGGTTGCCCAGGCAGCCGATCATGGTCTGGTGGAACCGCTGATCCAGTTGAATGTACGAGAGGTAGTCGGCGTGGGATTCACCCTTCTGGGTGGCGGCGATCTGCTCCACCAGGTCGTCCAGGGAAGACAGCACCGAGTGGCCTTTGGCCAGCGTCGCCTCCACAGCCGCACACTCCAAGATCTCGCGGATCTGGTAGACCTCCTCCACCACCGCGGCGGAGGGCTGGGTGACAAAGGCCCCGCGCCGAGAGAGCAGCTCCACCAGCCCCTCGGCCGCCAACAGGCGCAGGGCGTCGCGCACCGGCGTCACACTGACGCCGAAGCCCTGGGCCAGCTCGTCCAACGACAGCTTCTGGCCGGCCGCGAACCGGCCAGCCATGATCCGTTGCTTGATCTCCTGGTAGATGCGATCGGAGAGGTCACGGCGGTCGATGGGGTAAAGGTTCTCGTCGGCTTCCACTTGGCGTTCCTCGAGGAATGTGGTCACCTGCACCTCGATATCATGCAAGATATATTTTGCACCGGCATGTGCAGTGTATCACAAATTGGGACCGCTGTCAATAGGGAAATCGCGCCTGCGGAAGCCCACCCCCGTCCTCCGGCCGTGCCGCTTGTGTGCCAGCCCCAACGCGGGTACAATGGGGGCCACCCCACCACGAGGGAGCGTGTGAAGCGTTTGGAAGTCCGCCGGGCGCTGTGCAGCGGTTGCCTGGCCTGCGAAGTGGCCTGTGTGGCCCGCCACGAAGGGGCCTTCGGAACCGCCTTGGCCCGCGTGCGGGTGGCCAAAGACGAAGCGCAAGGGCTGGACGTGCCCCACGTCTGCCGCCAGTGCCGGCGCGCCCCGTGCCTGGCCGCCTGCCCCCACGGCGCTCTGCAGAGGGACCCAGCTACCGGGGCCATCCTCCTGCAGCCCGAGGCCTGTACCGGCTGCCTGGCCTGCGCCGACGCCTGCCCCTTCGGCGCGGTCTGGCTTCACCCCCACAGCGGCCTCCCCCTCATCTGCAACTTGTGCGGCGGCGATCCAGCCTGCGTGCGCCGCTGCGCCACCGGCGCCCTCCGCTACGGCGGCCTGTGGGCGCGCCAGCCCGGGGAGGAAAAGGCGTGAACGGTTACGGCGGCGCAGTCTTGCGGGTGGATCTGAGCCACGGCGAGATCGTGCGGGAGCCCACCGAAGCGCACCTGGCCCGGGCCTACCTGGGCGGGCGCGGCCTCAACGTCTGGCGGCTGTGGCAGGAGCTGCCCCCGGGCACCGACGGCCTGGACCCAGCCAACCGCTTGGTGCTCGGCGTCGGGCCGCTGGCCGGCACCCTCTTCCCCGGCGGGGCTCGCTTCAACGTCTCAGCCATGTCGCCCCAGACCGGCATCCTGGGCGACTCCAACGCCGGCGGCTTCTTCGGCCCGGAGCTCAAGTTCGCCGGCTACGACCAGGTCATCATTCATGGGCGGGCCCCGCACCCGGTCTACCTCTGGATCCACGACGACCACGTGGAGCTGCGGGACGCCCGCGGCCTGTGGGGCCAGGACGTCCCTCAGGCCACCGCCGCCCTGCGGGGCGAGCTGGCAGATCCCCGGGTGCAGGTGGCCACCATCGGCCCGGGAGCCGAGAACGGCGTGCGCTTCGCTGGCCTCTTCGCCAACCTGGTGCGGGCGGCCGCCCGCACCGGCATGGGCGCGGTCATGGCCTCCAAGAACCTCAAGGCGGTGGCCGTGAGGGGCAGCGGCCTGGTGCCGGCCGCCCATATGGCCCGCTTCGTGGAGATCATCGAGCGGCTGGACCAGCGCATCTACCACCACCCAGAGTACGAGACCCGTTGTCGCTTGGGCACCACCAAGCTGGTGCGCGCCCTCAACAGCATCGGCGGCCTGCCCACCCGTCACATCCAGAGCGGCTGCTTCGCCGAGGCCGACGCCGTCAGCGGCTAAGCCATCGAAGCGCAGTACAAGGTGAAGAGCAAAGCCTGCTTCGCCTGCACCATCCCCTGCAGCCGCTTCATCGACGTGCCCGACCCCCGTTTCCCGCACCTGCGCCTAGAAGGGCCAGAGTACGAGCCGCTGGCCGGCTTCACCGTGCGCCTGGGCAACAGCGACCTGCCCCTGGGCCTGAGGTGCGTGGACCTGGCCAACCGCTACGGCCTGGACGCCATCTCCCTCTCGGAGGCTATCGCCTGGGCCATGGAGTGCCACCAGCGCGGCCTGCTGAGCGCCGCAGAGGCCGACGGCCTGGACCTCACCTGGGGCAACGGCGAGACCATCCTGGCCCTCATCCACCTGGTGGCCCACCGCCAAGGCTTCGGCGACCTACTGGCCGACGGGGTGCGCGCCGCGGCGGCGCGCCTGGGCCGCGGCTCCGAAGCGCTAGCCTTCCACGGCAAAGGGCTGGAGATCTTCCAGGCCGATGTGCGGGCCATCAAGGCCTACGGCCTGGGCAACGCCGTCTCCAGCCGCGGCGCCGACCACCTGCGCTCCGAGCCGTGGTTCGAGTTCTCTGGCGACGCCGCCGAAGGGGTGCGCCGCTACGGCCTGGCCGAGGCTGCCTTCCGCCTGGAGCACAAGGGCAAAGGCCTGGTGGTCAAGCACTTTGAGGAGATGGCAGCCATCTCCGACGCCGCCGGCGTGTGCAAGAACACCTACAACAACATGGAAGTGCTCTCGTGGGACGAGACGGCCGAGCTGCTGGAAGCCCTTACCGGCTGGCCTTGGAGCGGTGAGGAGGTGCGGCAGGCGGGCGAGCGCATCGTCAACCTGGAACGCCTCTTCAACGCCCGCGAGGGGATCGGCCGCGCCGACGACACCCTGCCGCAGCGCTTCCTGGCCGAGCCCATGCCCGCAAGCAGTGGCCCCAGCGCCGGCTCCCTGTTGGAGCTGGAGCCGATGCTGGACGAATACTACCACGCCCGCGGCTGGGACCCCGTCACCGGCCTCCCCACGTCGGCGACGCTGGAGAGGCTGGGGCTGAGGGCCGAGCCGCACACCGTCACACAGGGAGACGCCCATGTATGAGCTGAAGGTCAGCGTGACCAAGGTGCTGGGTCGCTGCACTGCCTGCCCCCCCATGCGGCCAGGAGACTACTTCACCGTGCGGAATGGCGACATCCGCATCCCCCACGGCGGCTACCTCTGCCTGTGGTCCTTGCAGAGCCTGCTGCCGCTGCTGCCAGCCAAGGAGCGTGAGAGCGCCGAGGCGGCGGATGGGGACTGGCTGTGGCGGGTGCACCACGCCCAGTGTCCCGATCCCAACGGACGGGTCATCTGGAAGATCGAGCCGGTGGGCAAGGTGGGGCCAGAACCCACCGCCCCACCCCCGGCGGCGGCAGCCGCGGCGCTCCCCGCCTCGGGCGAGGCTGACCCCCTGCCCAACCTGCGGGTGGTGGTGCAGGAGGTGCGGGGCAAGTGCACCTCCGGCATGCAGCAGGGCTACTCCCTGACCCTGCGCAGCGGGCGGCTCACCCTGCCGCCCGGCCAGCACTTCTGCCTCTACGCCCTGCAGGCCGTGCTGCCGCTGCTGCCGGCCAAGCAGCGCTCCCATCTTCCTGGCGACTGGCTGCGGAACGAATCGCTGGCCATCTGCCCTGACCCGGCCGGCAACGTTATCCTGCGTATCGAAGAAGAGAGCTGAGACCGCACCGCTGGGGCCACCGCTCCGTCCACGTATGCAAAGGGCAGCGCGTTTCCCTGCCTCCAGCCACATCCAAGGGAGGACCCCCATGACCCGCCGACGATTGGCAATGGCCTGTGCCGCCATCTTGGCGCTTGCCAGCCTCTGGGGGCTGGGCACCCAGGCGGCCGACAACCTGCTCTTCAATGGAGATTTCCAGGCTGGCTTCCCCGACGTGGTTGTGGGCGGGCTCACTGGCCAGGTGGGGCAGGGCTGGGAGCCGTTTGTGCTGAACCTGGGCAGCGACGCCGTGGTCTTCATCCCCGTGGCCGACGGCGCGCCGCCGGACTACCGCCAAGCGGTCTGGGCCGGCGGCGACTTCCGCGCCGGCCTGTGGCAGACGGTCCAGGGGACCACCTCGGGCCAGCCCTACCGCGCCCAAGCCCTCGTCTGGCTGGGCGCCGAAGGCAGCGCAGCGCGCCTGGGGCTGGACCCAGCCGGCGGGCAAGACCCCGAAAGCCCGGCGGTGGTCTGGGGTGAACCGTGCAGCGGGAGCGGCTGGGCGGTCTGCCACGCCACGGCGGCGGCCAGCGGACCGACGCTCACGCTCTTCTGGCTGGCCGCTGGCAACGAAACGTCCCCGGCAGCCTACACCGCCGTAGACCGGCTCACGCTGCGGGCCGCCGGACCGGGCCTGGTCATCCTGCCGCTGGCCCTGAACCAGGAGCCGCCGCCGCCCACGGCCACCCCCACCCCAACCGCCACCCAGACGCCCACCATGTCGCCCACCCCAACGGTTACGCGCACCCCTACCGTCACCCAGACGCCTACGCCAACGGCCACGCCCTCCCCCAGCGGGACGCCGACCGGCACCCCCACGCGGACCGCCACGCCCACGGCCACCGCTACGCCGACGCGCACCCCCACATGCACCGTCAGCCCCACCCCTCCGGCCACCGTCTCGGGCACGCCGCCGTCGGGCTGGCGCTACCGCACCGCCGGGATCATCGTGGGGCGGGCTGACCCCAGCAGCACCGGCATGGAAGGGCAGATCACCGACGCCGCCGGCGCACCCCAGGCCGGCGTGCAGGTGCGGGTCTGGGCCGAGGGCTGGCCGCCGGTGGTCTCCGCGCCGTCCGACGCGGCCGGCGCCTGGCGGGTGCGGCTGGCCGACGGGCCGGTGGAGCAGCACCACTGGAAGCTGGCCGTGGTGGATGGGGCCGGCCAGGCCCTCTCCCCAGTGGTGGACGTGCCCACCTTCAGCGACTCGGTGCACGGCCACCAGTGGCAGAGGGTCAACTGGCAAGGGATGACGGAACTGCCCACCTATGTGGCGGTATCGGCTCGCCGCCTCACGTGCGCCGAGAACCAGGGCAAGCACAACCTGTACATCACCGTCCTGGATCAGGACCGCAGGGGGGAAGACTACCTGTGGGTGCGCAACGCCTGGCCGGGCGGCTACGACGACAAACGAACGTACACCAAGAACGACCCCTACCTGCCCCCGGCCATCCTGCAGGGGCCAGGGTTCACCGACTTCACCCTATGGGCGTCGGTTCAGTCCTACACCGTCGCCATGAGGGACTTCGGCAGCCAGACGGTGGAGGGCATCACCACGCGCCTGCAGACCGGCGATGAAGACCCGGCCTGCAAGGAGTACTGGAACAGCTTTGGGCACTGGTCGTACCACGTGGTCTTCCAGCGCTCTCGCCCCGCCACCGCCTTCGAGCGTTGGCTGCGCTGGTTCATGGCCGCCCCAACCAAGGCGCTGCTGCTGGAGCCCTAGAGCCTGCCGATGGCTGCAGCCCATCGCGTCCTTACAGGCCCGCGCCGGGGGCGCAGGGCGCCAGGACAGCCCCTGTCATGCTGGCCCCCCAAGAAAGGAAGGGGGCAGGCGTCCGCGGGTTTCCATCCCCAGACGCAGTGGGGATAGATTCCTGTCCCCCAAGAACCGAATGGGGGACAGGCTTGCGCGGAAATGACAGAGGGGCGGCTCCCCAGGCTCTCTATTCCACCTGAGCCAGGCGGGCCAGGGCCTGTGGCTGGCGGACAACGATGGCGCTGCGGGTGCAATCCACGTAGCCGCTGCGCCGCAGGAAGCCCAGCGAGCGGCTGAACGCCTCTGGCACGGTGGCCAAGCGGGCCGCCAGTTCGTGGTTGGGGTGTCTGCGCCGCTCGATGGGCGTCTGGCCCTGCTGGCTCAGTTCCAGCAGCAGCTTGGCCACCCGCGCCGTCACCGAACGGAAGGAGAGGTCTTCCACCTGGGCGATGAGGTAGCGGTTGCGTACCGCCAACACCCGCAGCAGGCCCAGGCCGATCTGCGGGTAGCGCTGGAGAAGCTCGGCGAACGTCTCGCAGGCCACGCGCCAGGTGACGCAGGCGTCTACGGCCACAGCCGTGGCCACGTTGGGGCCGCCATCCAGCACCGGCCCTTCATTGAACATGATGACCGGCTCGACGGTCTCCACGATCTGCTCTTGGCCCCGGGGCCCCAGCTTGCGCAGGTGCACCCGCCCGGCCAGCAAGACGAACATCCCAGCGCACGGCTCGCCTTCCCGGAAGATGGCCGCGCCGGCCATGTGCCGTTGCACCTGACCGGCGCGGATGATCCGTTCCAGGTCCGCATCAGCGAGGTCGTGGAAGTGGCGCACCGCCTTGAGCCGGGTCGCCAGGGTGCGCACGTCATACACAACACTGCTCCTGGCTGGGGGCAACGCTGCCCGCTGGGCGCCTGCTATCGGCGCAGCGTAGTAGGCAGATAGTCCACAGCCCACCCCAGGTCCAGCTCCTCCAGGCGCGCCGCCGTGGGGCAAGCCACCTGGGGGTCCCAGTCGGCCATACCGTAGAGCAGGCCCAGAGCGTGGCTCAGCTTCTCCGGCTCCACCGCCGTTTCCGCCAGCGCGCCCGACGTGGCCGGCTGGAACGAGCGGGCCGGCAGCCAGTCGTCGGCCGCGGTGAACCCTTCGCGGGCGTTGAACAGGCGGGCCAGGGCCAAGGCTCGCTCACCGGCCTTCAGCCACTCCCAGAGGGTGAAGTTCCAGCCGGTGGCCGCCCGCACCAGGTCGGAGCGCTGCTGGAAGGTCCAGTTCACGAAGTTGCACGTGGGGGCGCAGTTCTGCGCCATCTGGTCCAGCGTGTTGTACCACGACACCCGCACCTTGGCCGGCCCCAGGTCTTCCAGAGGGATCGGCTCCAGCGCCCCCAGCTCGCGGTTCTTCTCCAGCAGCGCCCCTTCCTTCTCCAGACCCATGTCGTGCAGGGAGTGGTTGTGGTCGGCGCCGGTAGGCGAAACCGCGTACCCGATGGCCAGGGCCCGCTTCAGGCGCGGCTCGTGCATGGGGTACTCTTGCCCCTTCACCTCCATGGCAAAGGCCTGGGAACCGTTGCCGACCTCCTGGGCCAAGCGCCGACTGCCCTCCGCCAGGCGAGCGCCGAACCCCTCGCGCCGGGCGATCTGCTCGATGGCCGCGAGCAGCGCTTCGCCGTTCCCGAAACGCAGGTCAAGGCCGCCGGTATCGTCCAACGTCAGCAGACCGCGCTCGAAGCACTCCATGGCAAAGGCGATGGTCACCCCGGCGCTGATGGTATCCACGGTGTAGGCGTTGCACAGCTCGCTGGCCTTGCACAGAACGGCCAGGTCGTCGATCCCGCAGCAGGAGCCCAACGCGCCCAACGTCTCGTACTCCGGGCCGCCGTAGGCCGGGTCCACCGGGTACGGCGCGTCCAACTGCACCACCTTCTTGCAGCGCACAGCGCAGGCATAGCAGCCTTCCATGCCGATGCTCACGGTGTTGCGGATGGTGGTGGCGCTGATCTTGTCGATGGGGAAGCCGCCGTCTCGGAAGTTGCGCACCGGCAAGTTCCCGGTGGCCTCGAACGCTGGCATCGCCCCGCCGGTGCCCACCGAATGGTGCCCTGGCGAGAGCTCGGCCACGTGGGTGGACATCCACTTGGCCATCTCCTGGATCGCCTTGGGGTCGCGGGCAGTGATCTTGCCGCTGCCGCGCACGGCAATGGCCTTGAGCCGCTTGGATCCCATGACCGCGCCCAGGCCGCCCCGGCCCGCGGCGTCCTTCAAGTCGTTCATGACGCAGGCGTAGCGCACCAGGTTCTCGCCGCCGATGCCGATCTGGGCCACCCGCACCCGTGGGTCCTCCAGCTCCTCCCGCAGCCGCTCCTGGCACTCCTTGGTCTTCAGGCCCCAGAGGTGGCCGGCGTCGCGGATCTCGGCCTCGCCGTCGTGAATCCACAGGTAGACCGGCCGGTCGGCCTGGCCTTGGATGATGAGCGCGTCGAAGCCAGCGCGCTTCAGCTCGGCGCCCCAGAAGCCGCCCACCTCGCTGCCGCCGAACCCGCCGGTGAGCGGCGACTTGGCCCCCACCGCGTGGCGAGCCAGGCCCGAAGCCGGCAGCCCGGTGAGGACGCCGGTGGCGAACACCAGACGGTTGGCCGGCCCCAGCGGGTCTGCGCCTGGCGGCACTTCTCGCAGCAGGGTGTGGCCCAAAAAGCCCCAGCCTCCCAGATAGCGGCGGTAGAGCAGGTCGTCCAACGCTTCCACAGCCAAGGTGCGCCTAGTCAGGTCTACTCGTAGCAGGCGGCCGCTATAGGATCGCGCTGCAGGCTGTCCGTTCTCCTTCTGCTGGCTCATGACAACCCCTTCCTAGTCGCTGCGTGCAACCGAGCTAGTAGACCGTGGCCGGGCCCTTGGCCGCCGCCGCAGCGCCCAGAACCTGCAGCCCACCTTTGGCCGCCCGCACAGTCAGGCCCACGTCGGTGCTCAGGGCGAAGAACTGCATCCCCCAATCGGCGTACTTCTGGATCGCTTCCTCCGACCCGCAATGGATACCGGCAAAGATGCTGTGGCGCTGGCAAGCGTCCACAATGCGGTGCAGCACCTCTTCGTAGCGGGGGTCAGGGTTGTCCATGCGCGGAGCCATGCCCAGGGAGGCCGACAGGTCGTTGGGGCCTACGTAGACGCCGTTCACGCCGGGCACCGAGAGGATCTCGTCGATGCGCTCCACCGCTTCGATATGCTCGATCTGAATGAAGAGCAGGGTCTCGTCGTTGGCATAGTCGAAGTAGTCGGCGCCGCCGTAGAGGACGCGCCGCATGCCGCCCACGCCACGGTAACCCAGGGGCGGGTAGCGCATCCATCGCACCGCGTTCTGCGCCTCTTCCCGCGTCATCACCAAGGGGATGACGATGCCGTAAGCCCCGAAATCCAGCGCCCGCTTGATGAAGCCGGGGTGGTTCCAGGCTACCCTGGCCATGGGCACTGTGGGGGTGGTGGAGATGGCCATCATCATGTTCTGCATCGTCTCGAACTCGGTGGCGCTGTGCTCCATATCCAC
>JAAYZY010000237.1 GCA_012514615.1 Chloroflexota bacterium
GCATCTTCGACCTCCACGGGCGAGAGCTGGAGCAGGTCAAAGCGCCTGCCGATGGCGAAGTCTTCGGCATCCGCACCCTGCCGCCGGTGAAGGCCGGTGAATGGTGCATCTTCTTCGCTGTGCTGGATAGCGTCATCCGCTAGAGCCACCGTTAGGGGGAGAACCATGTCCATCGCCTGGGTCGATCGGGCAGCGCAGTACCAAGCCATGAAGCCAGCCATCGATGCCGCCATCCAGCGCGTCCTGGCCAGCGGCGTCTACGAGGACGGCGAAGAAGTCCACGCCTTCGAACGCGAGTTCGCTGCCTACATCGGCCGCCGCTTCGCCGTCTCCGTCGGCTCCGGCTCCGACGCCATCATGCTCACCCTCAAAGCCTGGGGCCTGGGCCCAGACGACGAAGTCATCTCGCCAGCCAACAGCTGTCAGTCCGTCCCCTTGGCCATCGCCCACAGCGGCGCACGCATCGTCCTCGCCGACATCGAAGAGCGCACCTGCAACATCGACCCCGCCAGCGTCGAGGCTGCCATCTCCCCACGCACACGCGTCATCCTGGCCATGCACGGCCACGGCATCCCCTGCGAGATCGATCCCCTCATGGACATCGCTCGCCGCCATGGCCTCAAACTCCTCGATGACGCCACCGTCGCCACCGGCGCCCGCTACCGCGGACAACGCCTCGGCTCCCTCGGCCACGCCGGCGTCTTCAGCTTCGGCCACGGCAAGATGCTCACCGCTCCCATGAACGGCGCCGGCATCGTCCTCACCGACTCAGAGGAGACCGCCGCTCAGGTACGCACCCTCGCCCGCTACGGCACCCGCCCCCTGCGGGACGACGACGACGTCCCCGCACCCTACCGCCTTTCCGGCTCCGCCTGCGTCGAGCTCGGCTACAACAGCTGCCTCGGCTCCCTCCAGGCTGCCGTCCTGCGGGCCAAGCTGCCAGGGCTGGACCCCTGGCTGGAGCGGCGGCGGACGGTGGCCCAGCGCTACCATGAGGGCCTGCAGGGCCTGCCTGTGGTCACCCCAGACCCGCCCCCCTACATGGAACCCGTCTACCGCGGATACCTCGTCCGCCTCCCAAGGCGAGACCAAGTCTTCCACGCCCTCAAAGCCCAGGGCATCGGCGTCAACCTCCTCTACCTCCCGCCGGTGCACCTCCACCCTGCCTTCCGCTACCTCGGGTACCGCGAAGGCGACTTCCCTGTCACCGAACGGGTAGCCAGGCAGATGCTCAGCCTGCCCCTCTACCCCGAGATGACCAACGACCAAGTGGACCAGGTCGTCGCAGCCATCCGCGACGCCCTCCAACCGTAGGCGGTTCACAGCCTCAACCCATATCACAAAAGGAGTACTGAACCCATGGCCATCCTCAGACTGCAGCACATCGGTATTGTGGTGAAGGACATCGGCCAGGCCTTGCGCACCTTCGAGGAGCTCCTGGGCCTCAAGGCCGAAAACGTCCGCACCACCGAGTCCGGCGGCAAGATGCTCGACGCCCGCATCATGCTGGGCAACGACATGTGGCTCCACTTCATGCAGAACTGGAACCCCAACTCCCGCTACTACGACATGCTCGAAAAGGAAGGCAAGGACGCCATCATCGACCACCTGACCTTCGAGAGCGACGACATCGAAGCCGACACCGAACGGATCAAGTCCTTCGGCTGGACCCCCTACGAGAACAAGATCTTCAACGCCCGCGACGGCTTCGAGGTCTTCTTCCTGCGGGACAACACGCCCTTCGGCCCCAACCTGGGCGCCACCATCGAGCTGATCCAGCCCCACGTCTCCAGCCGCGGCTACGGCTACGAGCCCACCTGGACCCCCGAGAAGGAGAAGGCCCAGACTCAGCAGGCCGCCCAGAAGACCGACGCCGAAGAGGGCCACGAACACTCCTAGGCCCCCAACGCCTGGCCAAACCAACGCCAGCACAGGCCGCAGATGGAGCCGCATCACCACTCCATCCCCACCACCC
>JAAYZY010000238.1 GCA_012514615.1 Chloroflexota bacterium
CGCTACAGCCGTCTCAGGGTCTCTTCGATGGCGGCGGTGGCTTCGGCCAGCGCATGGCAAACGCGGTTGCGCTCCCGCACCAGGCGTGTCTCCAGCAGGCGGAAGGGGTGGCTCCTCGGCGCCAGGGCGGCCAGTTCGGCCACCGCCTGCAGGCCGGGCAGCGGCGGGATCGGCACGGCCGGGCTCTGGTGGAAGCGGTCGGCGGAGCTGTAGCTCACCGGCACCAGCAGTCGGCTCAGACGCATGAAGCAGGCGTTGACGGCGGCGGCGCGGGGGTCGGCGGCCGATGCAGCGCTGCGGCCCACCGCCTGGGCCACGTTCATCAGGGCGCTGGCCCGCGCCCGCAGGGCTGCGGCCTGGACCAGCGCCGGGCCTAGGTCCAAGGCCGCGCCGGCCTGGGCCTGCAGCCCCTCCAGCATCGCCAGGAATTCATCGGCCACGTCCACGAAGTCCAGCGGCAGCACCGGTCGGGTGACGAAGCGGGCCACGGCCAGGGCGTAGGCCTGCGTATCCCGCACCAGGTTGGCCTCGGCGATCTGCTCCATGGTGTCGTGTTCGGTGTGCCACCACCAGCCAGCGCTGCCATCTGGCTGTGAGGAGACGTTCATGAACAGCGAGGGCATCCCCACGCCCCAGAACGACTGGTCCCCGGCGCGGCTCATGCGGTGGCCGGCGTAGTCCTGCCCGGTCAGCTCCTTGATGAGGTCTGTGGCCATGCGGCGCGTCTCGGCCATGCAGGGAGCCGTGGTGAAGTTGTCGGCGCCGTGGGCCCCGGTACCGTCCACGTTGATGTGCACCACGGCGTTCTGCTCCAGGTCGGCCCAGCAGTGGTCGGCGTACCAGGTGGAGCCGGCGTAGCGCCCGTGGGAGTGCCCCGACCAGAAGGCCAGGCGTAGGCCCCTTTGCCAATGGGCTCGCTCCTGGGCCAGTACGTTGGCCACCTCTACCATGGTGGCGTTGGCCCCGCCGTTGTCCATGGCCCCGTGCCACCACGAATCCACGTGGCCGCTGAGGAGCACATAGCGCGGGGTGGGCCAAGGCGCGGGAAGGTCGGCCACCAGCAGCGGCAGCATCTTCCAGCCGGTCTCTACCTGGGCGTGCAGGCGCAGGCGCAGCGGCCCCTGGGCCAAGAGCGCCCGCAGGCGCGCCCCTGCCGGCGCCGGCACCGACACCACCGGGATCTGGGGCAGCCGCGGCTCCGTCTCTGGCGTGGGGTTGCCCCACACCGTAGAAACGATCATCTGGTGCAGATACTCGTCGCTGACGGCGACCACGGCCACGCAGCCCTGGGCTTCGGCCAAGGCCACCGTCTCAGGCATGGCCAACCCCTCCAGGATGGCCACCCGCCCGCGCACATCCACCTGCCGGTAGCCGGCCGGGGCGCTCGCGCCCACGTAGACCGCCTCGGCCGCCAGGCCCTCAGGCGGCGTGGAGGCAGCCATGGCGTGGGGGATGCTGGGACCGATCTCTTCGCCGCTCCCCTCCACGGTGATGCTGGACTCGTCCGGCCAACTGACGTAGCCGGGGTGCTCCAGCAGGCGCGTCCGGTACCCCAGGCGCGCCATCTCCTGCTGGATGTCGGCGAAGACCTGCCGCTCGTCGGCGTTGCCCGAAAGGCGGATGCCGGCCGCGGTCATCCTGTTGTAGTCCATGAGCCGAGGGCCCGAGATGGCCGCCAGAAGGCGGGCTTCCAGGGCCTGAAGGCGCTGTCGTGTGGTCATGGGTTTCCTCCCCTTGGTGGCGATGCCAGCGGCTCTATGATAGCACCGCCGGCCTGCCCAGGCAAACAAGGCCGCCGAGGGCCGGCAGCCGGTCTTCGCTGGCGAACGAGGGTGCCGCTTTGGCCGGTCGGGGCTGGCAGGGGGGGTGAACAACGACGTAGGGGCGAGGCGCGCCTCGCCCCTACGTTAGCAGTGGGGGTTAGCGCAGGTCGATGGCCGGCGGCTCGCCCGCCAAGATGCGCTGCACTTCTTCCAGGCCGACGGCGAGTTCGCCCAGGCGGGCGCTGCCGGTGCCGCCGCCGATGTGCGGCATGAGGATCACGTTGTCCAGGTCGCACAGAGGGCTGTCGAACGGCAGCGGCTCGTAGGTGAAGACATCCAGGCCGGCGCCGGCGATCTGGCAGGTGGCCAGGGCCTCGATGAGGGCGTCCTCGTCCACCACGCCGCCGCGGCAGGTGTTCACCAGATAGGCGCTGGGCTTCATCATGGCCAGCTGCTCGCGGCCGATGAGCTTGTCAGTTTCCGGCGTCAGGGGCACGGTGACGTAGACGTAGTCGCTCTCGGCCAGCAGAGTGTTCAGTTCGCGGTATTCGGCGTGGGTGCGCTGCTCCAGCTCCGGCGAGAGGGGGGTGCGCTTGTGGTAGGTGATGCGCATGCCCATGACGTGGGCGCGCAGGGCCAGCTCAAAGCCGATCTCGCCCATGCCGATGATGCCCACGGTCTTGCCCCGCACTTCGTGCAGGCGGGCGTGGGCCATCCACTGAAAGGCGTGCTTGCGCTGGGAGGTCAGCTCCGGCTTCAGGCCGCGCAGGCGGTAGGCGCCGCTGATCACCGACTCGTGCATGATGAGCAGGTCCTTGCTCAGGGCAAGGATCAGGGTCATGGCCAGCTCGGCCACGCAGTTGGGGCCTTTGCGGGGCACGGAGGCGAAGACCAGGCCGCGCCCGCGCACGGCTTGGGCGTCCACGTTGCTGTAGTTGCGGCCCAGCTTGACCACGGCCTTCAGGTTGGGCAGCGCCTTCAGCAGGGCGGCGTCCACCGGCGCAGCGTCGGTGACCACGGCGGCGACGGCCGGCCCGGCCAGCGACAAGGCGTTGTGGGTCTCGTCAACGCACAGCAGGTCCATCCCGTCGAAGCGGGCGGCTGCATCTTTGAGCGCGCCGGCATAGCCGGCGTCCAGGATGAGCACGGTGGGGCGTGCGGTCATGGGGTAATCCTCCTCAAGAAGGTGATTCTGGCCTGTAGGCTACTTGAACTCTTTGGGCGCCGGCGGGGCGTAGAGGCCCACGCGGCTGTGGGTCTGCTTCATGTCCACGATGGCTTCGGCCACCTTCAAGGAGACCGTCATGGGGTCCAGCACCGGGATGCCCAGCTCGCGCTGGATCTCGTCGCTGTAGCCGGCCATGGCCGCGCAGCCCATGATGATCACCTCGGCATGATCCTCTTCGATCATCTGGCGAGCCAGGGCCATACCCAGGGCCTGGGTCCCTTTGGGGTCGGCGTTCAGCTCGGCCACGCCTAGGCCCAAGGGCCGCACCGAGGCCAAGCGCTCCATGAGGCCGTAGCGGCGGATGTGGCGCACCTTCATGGGTACGCGGGGCGCCTTTTCGGTCATGATGCCGAACTTCTCGCCCAACACCAGGGCCATGGCCAGGGTCGGCTCTTCCATGCCCAGCACCGGGATGGCTGAGACCTCCCGCGCCGCCTCCACGCCCACTTCGCAGAAGCAGGCCAGGATAATGGCGTCGTACTGGCCCTCTTCGTTGGCCTTCTTCACCAGGTCGATGGTGGGGGCGATGGCGTAGGCCTCGTCGAACGACGATTCAATGGTCACTGGCCCGTGCTCTGGGCAGATGGCCGTGATCTCGCAGTCGCTGCGCTTGACCTTCTGGGCCACCGCACGCACCTTGTCGGTGATGGCCTGGGAGGTGTTCGGGTTGATGATCAGGATTCGCATGGTGTCTTCTCCGTGGAAGTGAGGGTAGAGGCAGGCAGCGCTCGACGGGCGCGCTGCTCAGCATCCAAGATGTGGGCTCGCAGCCGGTCTTCGGCTTCGGGCAGGGAGCGGGCCCGCAGCGCCTCCAGAAGCTGCTGGTGTAGGCGGGCCGGCTGCTCAGCCGAAGTGTAGTGCGTCTGCGTGGTGACGCCGATGAGAAGCTGGATCTGCACGCACATGCTCTGCCAGGCGTCGTAGAGCCGACTGTGGTCGGCGGCGCGCACGATGCATTCGTGGAAGGAGAGGTCCAGGGTCACCTGCTGCTGCGGCGAGGGCAAGTGGTCGGGGAGGGCGGTCATCTCTTCCACGATGTGCTGCATCTCGTCCATGCCCTCGGCCGTCAGGCGGGGGATGGCCCGCGCCAGGGCGCCGATCTCCAACAGCAGGCGCAGCGAGTAGACCTCCCGAATATCCTTCTCGGTGAAGCTGACCACGTAGTAGCCCCGGCGGGGGACATTGGTCACCAGGCCCGACTGCTCCAGAGCGGCCAAAGCCTCCCGCACCGGGGCTCGGCTCACGCCCAGCTGGGCGGCGATGGCGGTCTCCACCAACCGTTCGCCCGGTTCGTAGACGCCGCTGAGGACGGCGTCGCGCACCTTCTGCTCGATATGGTCTCGCAGGTTGAGGACGTTCAGCGGGCGGAGCTGTGGGGTATCGGTGGCCATAGGCGCGTCTCCTCGCTCCTAACAGGGCACTGACAACCAGTCGATTGTCGACGAAGGTCATTTGCCCATTCTATCACAGCGAAGCAGTACCGTCAAGTTGGCGGCGACGCGCCCAAGCCCAGCGGGGATGAGGGCTCGACGGAGGGCCAGGCCGGGGGCAGAGCCGCAGCCCCAGGGGCCGCGCCGGCTGGAGGGGGAGGCCACGCCCCTCCAGCCGCGGCGTTGGGGCTAGCGGTGCAGCGAGACGATGGCTGGCACGCGGTCGAACATCCAGAAGCCCAGAGGCAGGCCCACCACCGTGGCGCAGAGCAGGAAGGCCGCTTCCATCCAGATGGCGCTGAACCACCAGCCGATGAGCAAGAAGTAGAGCGCCCGCAGCAACAAGGGCGCCTGTTGCGGGCTCCCTGGCAGGATCTGCAGGTTGTTGCCCACCGTGCGGACGGTGAGGGGCTGTCCCTGGCCCCGCAAGGCCACAATCTGGGGCAGCGCGTTCAGCATCTTCACCGCCACGGGGATGCCTACGATGGTGACCATCAGCACCCAGGCGATGACCACCCAAGCCTGGCCGAGCCAGGCGCCGACGAAGAAAAACCACAGCAGCTGAATCAGGCAGCCGGGGCTCTCTTGGGACTTCACCACAACGGTACTCATCGATTCTTCCCTCCTGTACTTGTCATCAGCCGCCCGCCTCGCGGCCAGCGGGAGATGGCTACCCTCTATACGCAGGCCCACCCCCGCAGGTTGCGTCTCGGCCTCGGTTGACAGATGGCCTGTTTGCAGGTAGCATACTCCCGAACCCACGTGGAGGATCAGCATGGAACCGTTTTCGTTCGACGCGGTGGACGCCCTGGCGGTGAACACGGTGCGCTTCTTGGCCGTGGACGCGGTGGAGAAGGCCAAGTCGGGGCACCCGGGGATGCCTCTGGGCATGGCCCTGCCGGCCTACATCCTGTGGACCCGCTTCCTGAAGCACGATCCGGCCGATCCACACTGGCCGGACCGCGACCGCTTCGTTCTCTCGGCCGGCCACGGTTCCATGTTACTCTACGCCCTGCTTCACCTGAGCGGCTACGAACTGCCCCTGGAGCAGCGGCAGGCGTTCCGCCAATGGGGTAGCCAGACGCCCGGCCACCCCGAGCTGGGGACGACGGCCGGCGTGGAGACCACCACCGGCCCCCTGGGCCAAGGCTTTGGCAACGGCGTGGGCTTGGCCCTGGCTGAGCGTCTGCTGGCAGAACGGTTCAACCGCCCCGCCCTGCCGCTGGTGGACCACTGGGTCTGGGGCATCGTCAGCGACGGCGACCTCATGGAGGGGCTCTCTTCGGAGGCCGGCGCGCTGGCCGGCCACTGGGGCCTGGGGCGTCTGATCTACCTCTACGACGACAACGGCATCTCCATTGAAGGCAGTACCAGCCTGGCCTGGAGCGAAGACGTGTCGGCGCGCTTCCGGGCTCTGGGCTGGCAGGTGCTGGAAGCCGACGGGCTAGACCCCCAGGCCATCTACCAGGCCCTGGCGGAGGCTCAAAGCCAGGACGAGCGACCCACTCTGGTGCGCTGCCGCACGCAGATCGCCTACGGCAGCCCGAACAAAGCCGGCTCGGCCGACGCCCACGGCTCGCCCTTGGGCCCGGAGGAGGCCGCCCTCACCAAGCAGAACCTGGGCTGGCCGCTGGAGCCAACTTTCTGGGTGCCGACAGAGGTGCGAGATCGCTTCAGGAGCCTGCGGACGCGAGGCGAAGCGGCTCGTGGGGAATGGGAGGCGCGCTGGGCGGCCTACGGCCAGGCGCACCCGGGCGCGGCAGCCCTGTGGCAGCGTACCCTAGCCCGCCGCTTGCCGCCTGGTTGGGAGTCGGCGCTGCCCCAGTTCCCGGCCGACGTCAAGGGGATAGCCACCCGCGCCGCCAGCGGCAAGGTGCTACAGGCCCTGGCGCCGCTGCTGCCCGAACTGGTGGGCGGCTCGGCCGACCTGGCCCCTTCCAACCAGACCACCCTCAAGGGCTACCCGGCCATCCAGCAGGGCCAGTTCGCCGGGCGCAACCTGCACTTTGGGGTGCGGGAGCACGCCATGGGCGCCATCCTCAACGGCCTTGCTCTGCACGGGGGCTGGCGGCCCTACGGCGGCACATTCTTGATCTTCTCCGACTACATGCGCCCCAGCATCCGCCTGGCTGCCCTGATGGAGCTGCCGGTGGTCTACGTCTTCACCCACGACAGCATCTTCGTGGGCGAAGACGGCCCCACGCACCAGCCGGTGGAACACTTGGCGGCCCTGCGGGCCATCCCCCACCTCACTGTGCTGCGCCCCGGCGACGCCAACGAAACCGCGGAAGCCTGGCGCTGGGCCTTGCAGGCGGCCCACGGCCCCACAGCGCTGATCCTTTCGCGGCAGGCCCTGCCGGTGCTGGATCGGTCGGTGCTGGCCCCGGCCGGCGGCCTACAGCGGGGGGCCTATGTGCTGCGGGATGCGCCTGACCCACACCTGTTGCTCATGGCCTCGGGGTCGGAGCTGCCGCTGGCCTTGAGCACCGCCGACCGGCTGGCCGGCGCTGGGGTGCGGGCGCGGGTGGTCAGCTTCCCCAGTTGGGAGCTCTTCGAGGCGCAGCCGGCCGACTACCGCCGAGAGGTCCTGCCGGACCACCTGCCGGTGCGCCTGGCCTTGGAGGCTGGGGTGCGCCAGGGCTGGGAGCGCTACGTGGGCGACGAGGGCGACGTTATCTGCATCCAGGGGCGCTTTGGAGCCTCAGCGCCCTACGCCGTGCTGGCCGAGCAGTACGGCTTCACCCCCCAAGCCGCCGCTGCCCGGGCCCAGAGCTTGCTGGAGCGCCGAAGATGACTCCTCCCGCCGGGTTGGAGGTGCGGCAAGGGCTGGCCGCCGATTGGGACGACTTCTGCCGCCTGCTGGACAACGCGGCCTTGCTGGAATGCTACGATGAAGCCGAGCTGGTCTGGCGCCGGCTGGTGGAAGGCTGCACCTGGCTGGTCTGGCAGGGCCGGCAATTGGCGGGGGCGGTGCAGGTGCATGCCGCTGGTCACCCCTTTGCCCACCTCTCTCTGCTGGCCGTGAATCAGCCCGGCCAGGCAGCAGTCTGCTTGGCGGCGCTGTTGGGCCAGGCCAGCCAGGCGTTGGGGCGCATGGGGGCAACCGCCTGGGCTTTTGTGGGCCGTCCAGGGGGAATCGCCCGTGCCTTGTGCGCCGCCGGCTTCACCCTGGCGGAAGAGGTGGTGGAGCTGAAGAAAGATGACTGGCGCAGCCCCAGCTTGGGCAACCCGCAGGTGCAGGTTCGCCCGGCCAGCCCGGCAGACCTCTCGGCCCTGCTCACGTTGGACGAGGCGGCCTTCACGCCGCTGTGGCGAAACGACCCGGAGACGTTCCGCCGCTACTTGACCAAGGCCGGCTGCTTCACCCTGGCGGAGTTGGCCGGCGAGCCGCTGGGCTACCTGACGGCCTTTACCCAGACCGCTGGCGCCTACGTGGTGCGGTTGGCGGTGCATCCCTTGTGGCATGGGCAGGGTGTGGGCACGCGCCTGCTGGCCCAGGCGCTGGCTACGTTCGGCCGGCAGGGGGTGTCGCCGGTCCTGCTGAACACCCAGCAGGGCAACCAGCGGGCCAAGCGGCTCTACGCCTGGTTCGGCTTCGCCCCCAGCGGCCGGGCGATGCTGGCCCTTACCCGGGCGCTCTAACGCAGTTGCACCAGAAGGATCCCCGCGGCGGCTACCCCCATACCCAGCAGCTGGCGAGGGTCCAGCGCTTCGCCCAGGAAGACCCAGGCCAAGATGGCGATGTAGATGAGCATGGTGTTGTTCAGGATGCTGGACTCGGCGGCCGAGAGGACCCGCAGGCTTTCGTTCCACAGAGTGTAGGCCAGGGCTGAGCTCACCACGGCCAGCCACAGGATGATGGCCCAGTGCTGCGGGGTCAGGGTGGGCCAGCCGTGGGCTGCCAGCCCCACTGCCAGCAGCAAGAAGCCGCCCACGCCCATGCTCACCGCGGTCACCGTCACCGGCGGGAAGCTGCCGGCGCGGTTGATGCTCCGCCCCAGTACCGCCCCGGCGGCGTTGCAGACCACCCCTATCATGACGATCAGCAGCCCCAACGCCTGGCTCTGCGGCGGCGGCACCGGCCCCAGGTAGGTGAGCAGGCCTAACATGAAGACCGCCACGCCCGCCCACTGGCGGGTGGTAGGCTGCTCCCCCAGCAGGCGGATGCCCATGAGCGCTACGAAGATGGCCGTGGTGTTCTGCAGCAGGTTCACGGTGACGGCCGGCAGGTAGACTAGCCCCAGGTAGTGCGAGCCAGGCATCACGGCGTAGATGAGCACGCCCAGCAGGATGAAGCGCACCGCTCCATGCCGATCCAGCCGCCGCAAGCAGGCGCGCCGATCGGGACGCAGGGCGAACGGCAGCAGGCAGAAGAAGCCCAAGACATAGCGCAGCCCGGCGAAGGTCAGCGCGGGGATCTCCCGCAGGCCGATCTTGATGAGCACCCACGACGTGGACCAGAGCAGCGTCACAAACAGCGCCTGGAGCGCGGCGCGAGTGTGCGGCGAGGCCAGAGCGCGGAGTCGGGGCCGCTTGGGCGGTTCGGCGGTGTGCATGGGGGCATTGTACACCCGGTTGTCGGCCCGTCAAGCCAGGGCCGGGCCCCCAGCGTTTTGCGCTCTGCCCCCCTCTGGGGTATCATGGGGCGCAACTGGGAGCCGCGGAGGGGGTATGGCGGTCGCAACGCTGGAACAGATGGTGGCGGAGGCGCGCCGGCTTGGGCCGGTGGCGGTGGCGGTGGCTGCGGCCGATGACCCGGAGGTGCTGGCCGGGATGGCTGAGGCGCAGCAGGCCGGCTTGGCCGTCTGCACCCTCATCGGCGACCAGCGGCGCATCGAGCAGATGAGCGCCGGTCTGGACCTGGTGGGCGCGGCCGTGATCCACGAGCCCGAGGTGTACGCCGCCGCTCAGCGGGCGGTGGACCTGGCCCGCGCGGGCCAGGTCCAGGTGGTGGTTAAGGGACAGCTGAAGACCGGCGATTTGCTGCGGGCCTGCCTGGACCGCAACCGCGGCCTGCGGCGGCGCAGCCTGCTGGCCCACGTGGGCGTCTTCGAGATCCGCGGCTTGGACCGCCTGCTCTACGTCAGCGACAGCGGGGTGGTGCTGGCGCCCAACCTGGAGCAGAAGCTGGAGATCCTGCGCCTGGCGGTTGAGGTGGCCCACCGCTTTGGCTTGGAGAAGCCGCGGGTAGCGGTGCTGGCGGCCTCGGAGACGCTGCGGCCGGGCATGACGGTGGGGATCGAAGCGCTGGCGCTGGCCCGCATGGCCCAGCAGGGCGCGGTGGAAGACGCCTGGGTGGATGGCCCCCTGAGCCTCGACGCGGCCGTCTTGTCGACGGCAGCCGCGGCCAAAGGGGTGCGTGGACCGGTGGCGGGCCAGGCCGATGTGCTCATCGTGCCCAGTGTGGAATCGGGCAACACCATGGCCAAGGCGATCCAGTACCTGGGCGGTGGGCACATGGCTGGCCTGGTGGTGGGGGCCAAGGTGCCCATCATCATCAACTCCCGCTCCGACAACGCCGAGACGCGCTTCCACTCGCTGGCCATGGCGGTGCTGCTCTCTCGGGAGGCCCAAGGCGGCGAGCGGGCGGTGAACGTCGCTTCTTGAGCCGATCCCAAGCCGATCTTATACACAACTCTTATCAGATACTTGGCAATCGGCATTGACAAAACGGCCGCTTGGTGGAATAATCCCCCGGCAGAACTCGCGCTGACCCTGAGCAGCCTCGGACGCCTGATGGGTGGCAAGGCCTCCCCATGGCGGAGCTGCGCTGCCGGGCGCGGCCTGGAAAGGTTGTCTACGCATGTCTCGGACGAACATCGTCTATCTGGTGATCCTGATGGTGGCCGCCATGGCCCTCTCGACCGTCTGGTCGCAGTCCCGCGGCGAGCCCAACGACATCTCGCTGCGGGAGATGGCCACGCTTGTGGAATCTGGTGGGGTGCAGGAGGTCACCGTCAAGGCTGACGAGCTGATCGCCACCCTGGGAGATGGCAGCGTAGCCCGCGCCTACAAGGAGCCCAACGTGGGCACCCTGGAGACGTTGCAGAACCTTGGGGTAGGCGACGCTGCCCTGCGCACCCTGCCCCTCACGGTGGAGCCGATCAGCGGCTTCGGCTGGGACATCGTCTTGGGGTTGGTGCTGCCGCTGGTCTTCTTCGTGGCCATCGGCTACTTCATGCTGCGGCGCACCAAAGGTTCGGTCAACGACGCCATGAGCTTCGGTCGCTCTCGAGCCCGGGTGGTGGACCCCAGCAAGCCCACCGTGACCTTCGCCGATGTGGCCGGCGCGGAAGAAGCCAAGGAAGAGCTGCAAGAGGTGGTGGAGTTCCTCAAGGAGCCGGCCAAGTTCGCCGCGCTGGGGGCGCGCATCCCCAAGGGCGTCCTCCTGGTGGGCTCGCCTGGCACCGGCAAGACGCTCATGGCCAAGGCCGTGTCTGGCGAGGCTGGCGTGCCGTTCTTCTCCATCTCTGGCTCGGAGTTCGTGGAGATGTTCGTGGGTGTGGGCGCCAGCCGCGTGCGGGACCTCTTCGACCAGGCCAAGCGCAACTCGCCCTGCATCATCTTCATCGACGAGATCGACGCGGTGGGTCGGCACCGGGGTGCGGGGTTGGGCGGTTCCCACGACGAGCGGGAGCAGACGCTGAACCAGATCTTGGTGGAGATGGACGGGTTCGACACTGACACCAACGTGATCATCATGGCGGCCACCAACCGGCCAGACATCCTGGACCCGGCGTTGCTGCGGCCGGGGCGGTTCGACCGCCAGGTGGTCATGGACCGGCCCGACCGCGTGGGGCGGCGGGCGATCTTGGATGTGCATGTGAAGGGCAAGCCGCTGGGGTCAGATGTGGACCTGGACGCCCTGGCCGGCCAGACGCCGGGCTTTGTGGGGGCGGACCTGGAGAATCTGGTGAACGAGGCGGCGCTGCTGGCGGCGCGTCGGAACAAGAAGAGCATCGGCATGGCGGAGTTCCAGGAGGCGGTGGAGCGGGTGATGGCTGGCCCGGAGCGCCGCAGCCGCCTGCTCAGCCCCGACGAGAAGGAGATCGTGGCCTACCACGAGGCGGGGCACGCCCTGGTGATGCAACTCTTGCCGGAAGGCGACCCGGTGCACAAGGTGAGCATCGTCTCGCGGGGTATGGCCCTGGGCTACACCGTGCCGCTGCCGGAAGAGGACCGCTACCTCCACAGCCGCAGCCGCTTCCAGGGGGAGCTGGTGGGCCTGCTGGGTGGGCGGGCTGCCGAGGAGCTGGTGTTCCAGGACGTGACCACGGGCGCGGCCAGCGACCTGGAGCGGGTGACGCGGCTGGCCCGGAAGATGGTGACGGAGTACGGGATGAGCGAGCGTCTGGGGCCGCTGACGTTTGGGCACAAGGAAGAGCTGGTCTTCTTGGGGCGGGAGATCGGCGAGCAGCGCAACTACAGCGAAGAGGTGGCCCAAGAGATCGACCG
>JAAYZY010000239.1 GCA_012514615.1 Chloroflexota bacterium
CGTGCAGCAGGGTGGGGGCCATGTCCACAATGCCGGCCCCCTCCAGGCGGCCCGGACGGATGTTGCACCCCCAGGCCAGCAAGATCCCCTCCATGTCGTGCTGGCCCGAGAGGTCGGCCACGAAGAGCACCTCTTGGCCCCGGCCCAGGCGCATCACCACGTCTTGGGGCTGAGCGCGCCAATCCACCGCAGCCACGTGGTAGCGTGGGTCCAGCAGGCCCACCACATCGGGGGCTTCGTCGGCATGGGGCCCGTGGTAGAGCTCCTCCCGCCGAAACACCTGCTCGAAGACCGGCAGCCCTGTCTGGGGGTCGCACAGGGTCCTCAGGCCGGCCAGGAGCTCCCCCCGCAGCGCCTCGTATTCCGCTCCCGGCGCCACAATCCCGCTCGGCTCCCGCCCCCGCAGGTTGACGTAGAGGTTGCCCATGGTCCCCACGGCGTAGGCCCGGGTGCGCGACCAGTCTACCCCTTGATAGGCCATGGCCGAGTGCAGCCGCCCCTTCAGTCCCGGCAGGAGACGGAACGCCCGCTCTTTGAGGTCGCCTAAGCCGGGGAGATGCAACAAGCCCACCCCGCGGCGCATCAGGCCAGGCAGCCAGCCGCCGCCCTGGGCGCTGAGGTGCAGGTACCCTTTTTGGGCCAACCATTGATTCAGGTAGACCGCGCCGGTCAGCGGGCCGAACCCGTGATCGGAAACGACGAAGACGGCGGTGCTCTCATCGACCAGCCCTTCTAGCAGCTGCCCCAGTCCGGCATCCACCTGGCGGTAGACGTCCAAGATCACATGGCCGTACTGCGTCGCACCTTCTTCCGTGTAGAGAGGGTGGCAGGGGTCCATGTACTGCCAGAACTTGTGGCAGACGCGATCCGGCGCGCCGTAGACCACGGCCAGGAGGTCCCACGGGCGGGTGGCGGCCAGGTGCAGGGCAGCCGCTGTGCGCAGGCGGGTCATCTCTGCCAGGCGGGCCAAGAGCGCCTCCGCTGAGGCGGCATCCAGCCGCCCCCGCTCAATGTCCACGTTGATGATGTAGCCGCCTATCGCCTCCCGGAGCTCCTGGTAGATGCCCTCAGGGTAGGTGAAGCGGCTGTTCTCGCCCGGCGACATGAGGCCGCCCATGAGCACGCCGTTCACTGGCGTGGGGGGGTAAGTCATGGGCACGTTGATGGCGATGACCGGCCGCTCCCGGTCGCTGAGGATGCGCCACAGAGTGCGGGCGCGCTGGCGCCGTCCGTTGACGTACTCCAACTCGTAGGCGCCGGTCTTGCGTTGCAGGAAACCGTAGATGCCGTGCTTGCCGTTCTGCACCCCCGTGGCGAAGGTGGCCCAGGCCTGCTCGGACGACGGCTGGATCGTGGAGCGCAGGACGCCCCAGGCCCCCTCCCGCAGCAAGCGGGCCAGGTTTGGCAGGTGGCCCGCTTCGGCCCAAGGCCGCACCAGGCGGAAGGTAGCGCCGTCCAGGCCGATGGCCAGCACCCGCTGGGCGGGTTCTGGTTGAGTGTGCGACATGGGCATCTCCTAAGCGAAAAGCGACGCCCACGGACTGCGGGCGCTTGCTCCGGATTCTAGTGCAACCGCACCCCTTTGTCAAGCGTCCTCCGCACTGGGCTGCCGACCGGGCCTCACGGGGCCAGGGCGCGGCCCTGGCGGGCTCGCCTCAGGCGAGCCAGGAGGCTGGCGCAGGCCCGTGGCTCCGGCGCAAAGAAGTACTGTACCGGCGTGGCCACCACCCGCCCACTGCCGGCGCTTCGCAGCAGGTCGACGGCCTGGGTCAGGTGAGCCTCCGGGCACAGCAGGGTGACGCTCCAGCGGGGTTCGCCCGTGGCCAAGGTGGGCAGCTCGGCCACGCCCTGCACCACGGGCCCTTCGCTGTCGGCTGGCAGACGCAGTCGCTTCACCACCGCTTCGGCCGAAAGGCCGGGCAGGTCGCTGATCAAAGTGAAGAAGCGGCGACCTGTGAGGGTGGCTTCCATCTTCTCCACCATGCGCCGGGCCACCTCCTGCACCGCCGGCCGGCTCAGCAGCGCCCTCTCGTTGCCGATGAGACAGGCCTCCGAATGCAGCACCGTCCCCCCGTTGATCTCCTTGAGGCGGTTCTCCCGCAGGGTGGTGCGGGTGGCCGTGAGATCGATGACCAGATCGGCGTAGCCCAACGCCGGCGCGGCCTCAATGGCGCCGTGGGCCGCCACGATGCTGAAGTGGGAGATCTCGTTCTCGTAGAGGAACGCTCGGGTAAGGTGAGCGAACTTCGTGGCCACCAGCAGGTCTCGGCCGTGGGTCTGGCGGAAGTCCAGCGCCATGTCGCTGAGGTCTGCCACCGATTCCACGTCCAGCCAGCCCTCGGGCACGGCCAACACCAGGTCGCAGCCTCCGTAGCCCAACGCGTCGTGGATCACCAGGGTCTGATCGCCGCGGTGCGCCCCTTCCGCCACCAGGTCCAGGCCGGTGATGCCCAGGTCCACGGTGCCCTGGGCCACCTGGATGACGATGTCTTCGGCCCGTTGGAAGAGCACCCGAAGCTGGGGGATGGCCGGCATCCTTGCCTCGTATTGGCGAGGGTTGATCTTGGAGACCCGCAACCCGCAGGCTGCCAGGAAGCTCAAGGTCCCTTCCTCCAAAGAGCCTTTGCTGGGCAGCGCCAAGACCACCGTCTCGGCGCCGGCGTTCTCAGGGTTGGCCATATCCCTCGCTCCTCTCCCCGCTGGGGCTGGCTGCGGCCAAGGCCTCCTCCAGGCATGCCAGCGAGACGCTCTGCTGGGTGCGGCTGGGCAAATGACGCAGCAGCACGGCCTGCCTCGCCCGCTCGTCGCCCCCGGCGATGACCACCCAGGGGATGCCGCGGCGGTCTGCCAGCCGCAGGCTCTGCCCCAGGCCGACGCCTTCCTTGACCTGCAGCTCTGCTTGCCAGCCAGCCGCACGTAGCCGTTGGGCCACGGCGATGGCGTAGGGCGCGTCGCTGGCCTCCACCGGAGCCACCAGGAGGTCGGCAGGCGGCTGGGCCTCCGGGGGCTCGGCGGGGCGGGGGAGGCAGTCCAGCACGCGCTCCAGACCGATGGCGAAGCCCACCGCCGGCACGGCTTGGGCGCTGCCCAGCTCGCTTAGCAGGTGGTCGTAGCGGCCACCGCCGCAGAGCTGGGCGTCTGGCTCCAACTCGTCCAGGCTGTGGATCTCGAAGACAATGCCGGTGTAGTAGTGCAGGCCGCGGCCCATGCCCAGGTCTAGCCAGAGGGCCTCGGCCGGCAGGTCGTAGGCCTGGGCCAGCGCCACGCAGGCTTCCAGCTCCGCCAGGCCGTCGCTGTGCCACCCTTGGGCGGCCAGGTAGGCCCGCGCCGCTGGCAGGGCTTCTTGGACCGGACCGGTCAGACGGTGCAGCTCCTCCACGGCATCCAGCGCCCGGCGGATGCGCTGCAGGTCCCGGCGGGTCTGGCGCTTGGCGGTGAGGCGTTCGGCGATCTCTTCGGCGCTGCGCGTGCCCAAGAAGCCGCCCTGGGCGGTCAGCAGGGCGGTCACCGTGTCGGTGGCTGCGCCGTTGGCGCCCTGCAGGGCAGCGCTGGCGGCGGCCTCGGCGGCCCCCTCTCCGTAGAGCGAGCCCAGGAGCTTCTCCACGTGGCTGCGGCCGTGGTGCGGCTTGCGCAGGCTTTCCAGGTGGCGCAGGACGAACTGCTGGCCACGCTGGCTCAGGTCCATGCGACCCAGCAGCTCCTGGACGATCCCCACATGGCCCAGCGACACGCGATACCCCTGAACTCCGGCGCGGGAGAGCGCCACACAGGCCAGGGCGATGGCCTCGGCATCGGCCGATGGCCCGTCCCCTCCCAGCATCTCGCCGCCCATCATGGTGAACTGCCGCGACCGGCCCCGCTGAGGGGTCTCCAGGCGGAAAACCGGGCCAGCGTACTGGAGGCGGATGGGCCGCGGCCAGCCTTGCATCTTTTCCACGAAGAGCCGGGCTACCGAGACGGTGAACTCCGGCCGCAGACAGAGCCGCCGTCTGCCTTGCTCCAGGGTGAACAAGCGCAAGCCCGGCCGTTGACCGGCTTTGGCCAGGAAGAGCTCCACATACTCCAAGGCCGGCGTGTCCACAAGCCCGTAGCCGAAAGACGTCAGGGTCCGTTGCAGGGTGCGCTGGCACGCCTGGAGGGCCCGCGCTTCGTCCGGCAGGCGGTCGCTGAGGCCGCTGGGGCGGGCGACTCTCATGGCCTGCCCCCGTTCTGGCGCGGCGAGCGGCGACGGCGCAGCTCGGCGTAGACTTGCTCGGGCGGCACGTTGCACTGGGCCAGCGCCACCCACAGGTGGTAGAGCAGGTCGGCGGCCTCCCAGGCGACCTGTTCCGTCTGGCCTCCCTTGGCGGCCACAATCACTTCGATGGCCTCCTCGCCCAGCTTCTTGACGATCTCGTCGGTGCCGGCCTGGAAGAGCCGGCTGGTGTACGACTGCGCGCTGGGCGCGCCCTGACGCTCCCGAATCACGGCCCACAGCTCGCTGAGGATATCCGATTCGTTCATGGAGTCAACTCCCTGTAGAAACAACTGCGGCGTCCGGTGTGGCAGGCCACGCCGCGCTGCCGAACACGCAGCAACAAGGCATCGCCGTCGCAATCCACGCAGATCTCTTGGATCTCTTGGATGTGGCCGCTGGTGGCCCCTTTGTGCCACAGCTCGCCCCGAGAGCGGCTCCAGAAGTGGGTCTGCCCGGTCTCCAGGCTGAGGCGCAACGACTCGGCGTTCATGTAGGCCAGCATCAGCACCTGGCCGTTGTCGGCGTCCTGCACGATGGCCGGCGCCAAGCCGCGCCCATCCCATGCGATGGCTTCAACGCAGACGTTGTTCATGGCGTCATCCTCACGCGTACCCCGTGGGCCGCCAAGTAGCTCTTCACTTCCCGAATGGAGAGCTGGCGGTAGTGGAAAAGCGAAGCCGCCAGCGCCGCCTCGGCCCCGCCCACGGTGAGAGCCTGGAGGAAATGCTCCGGCGTGCCTGCGCCGCCGGAGGCGATGACCGGCACGTCCACCGCCCCAGAGATGGCCGCCAGCAGCTCCAGGTCGTACCCGTTCTTTGTGCCGTCGGAATCCATGCTGGTCACCAGCAGCTCGCCCGCTCCCAACTCCACGGCCTGGCGGGCCCAGGCCACCGCGTCGCGACCAGTGGGTGTGCGGCCGCCGTGGAGGTAGACCTCCCAAGAGGAGGCCGGGCTCCCCGATCGCCGTCGGGCGTCGATGGCCACCACTACGCACTGGCTACCGAAGCGGCGCGCCGCCTCGGCGATGAGGGATGGGTTCTGCGCCGCCGCGGTGTTCAGCGAGGCCTTGTCTGCCCCGGCCCGCAGCATGTCGGCGATGTCGTCGGCGGTGCGCAGCCCGCCGCCCACGGTGAAGGGGATGAACACCTGCGCCGCGGTCCGCTCCACCACATCCCGCATGATGCCGCGCCGTTCGTGGGAAGCGGTGATGTCCAAGAAGACCAGCTCGTCGGCCCCCTCGCCGTCGTAGAAGCGGGCGCTTTCCACTGGGTCGCCGGCGTCTTGCAGGTTCACGAACTGGACCCCCTTGACCACCCGCCCGTCGCGGACGTCCAGGCAGGGGATGATCCGTTTGGCTAACATGGTCTGCCCTCCCCAGGTCCTGAAGATGGCGCGTTCTGCGCCAGCCGCAGCAGATCGGCCAGGCGCAGTCGCCCGGTGTAGAGGGCTCGGCCCACCACCATCCCTTCCACGCCCAAGGGTCCCAGGGCGATGACCTCGCGGGCGTGGGCGGCGGTGGCGATGCCGCCGGAGGCGATGACCTGCAGGCCGCTCTCGACGGCGATCTCGGCAGTGGCCTCAAGGTTGGGGCCAACGCCGGTTCCGTCGCGGGCGATGTCGGTGTAGACGCAGCGGCAGACCCCCATCTCCCGCATCTGCCGGGCGAACTGCAGGTCTGAGACGGCGGTGGCTTCACGCCAAGCCTGGGCTGCCAGTCGGCGGTCTCGGGCATCCAGCGCCACCACGATGCGCTCGGCGCCGTGCCGCTGCACCGCCTGCTGCACGGACTGCGGCTGGCGCAGAGCCAGCGTGCCCAGGATCACCCGCGCAGCGCCCAGATCCAGAGCCCGGGCGATGTCGTCTGGCGAGCGCAGGCCCCCGCCCAACTGCACCCGGGTCGGGATCTCTCTCAGGATGCGCTCGATGACCACCTCGTTGGGCGAGTCCTCCTGCAGCGCCCCATCGAGGTTGACGATGTGCAGCCAGGCCGCCCCTTCGGCTGCCCAGCGTTCGGCCATGGCCAAGGGGTCTTCCGAGAAGGTGGTCTGGCGGTCGAACCGCCCCTGATGCAGGCGCACACAGCGTCCCTGCCTCAGGTCGATGGCTGGGAAGACCTGCAACAGCGCCGCAGCGGGTGAGCCCTGGTCGCTCATGCGGCTCCCACCTTGGCTGCCTGCTCTGCCAGCCGGGCGAAGTTGCCCAGGATGCGCAGGCCGGCCGCCTGGCTCTTCTCGAGGTGGAACTGGATGCCGTACAGCCGCCCTTTGCCCACCAGCGAGGCGTAGCGACAGCCGTACTCGGTTTCGCCCAGCACTACGGCCGGCTCGGCCGGCTCGGCGTAGTAGGAGTGGGCGAAGTAGGCCCATTCCCCGTCTCCGAAGCCGGCCAGAAGCGGGTCGAACCGTCGCGGCAGCACCTGGTTCCAGCCCAACTGGGGCGCCCGCTGGCCGGCTGGGAAGCGCCGCACCCGCCCCGACAGCACCCCCAACCCGCGGTGACGGCCCATCTCCTCGCTCTCCTCGAAGAGCAGCTGCATGCCCACGCAGATGCCCAAGAACGGCTGGTCGGCGGCGATGGCCTCACGCAGAGGCGACTCCAAGCCCCGACGGCGCAGCTCGGCGGCGGCGTCGCCAAAGGCCGCCACACCGGGCAAGACGATGCCGTCGGCCCCAGCCAACGTCGCTGCGTCGCTGGCCAGCGCGGCCTCCACGCCCAGGTACTCCAGCGCCTTCCATACGCTGCGGATGTTGCCGATGCCATAGTCTACGATGGCGATCATCCCGTCTGCACCTCCACCTGGCCCTTGGTGCTGGCCACGTCCCCCTCCAGGCGCGGGTCGGGGCGGGTGGCCGCATCCAGGGCGCGGCCCAAGGCTTTGAAGACGGCTTCGGCCTTGTGATGGTCGTTCTCGCCCCTCAGGACATGGATGTGCACGTTCAGGCCAGCGTTTCGAGCCAGCGAGTCCACGAAGTGCCAGAGCAGATCGCTGCCCAGGTCTCCCAGGCGAGGCGCGGCAAACGACCCTTCGCAGACGCAGACGCCGCGGCCGCTCAGGTCCACTGCCGCCATGGCCAGCGCCTCGTCCATGGGGACGAGGGCGTGGGCCATGCGCGCGATGCCTCCGCCGCCCCGCAGAGCCGCGGCCAGGGCCAGACCCAGGGTGATGCCCACGTCTTCCACGGTGTGGTGCTCATCGATGTGCAGGTCGCCGCTGGCCTGCACCTGAAGGTCGAAGCGGGCGTGGCGGCCCAGGGCGGTCAACAGGTGGTCCAGCATGCCCACACCGGTGGCGACGCTGGCGCTCCCCCGCCCATCCAGGTCGAGCTGCACCCGTACGTTGGTCTCGCCGCTCTGGCGGCTGATGTTTGCCTTGCGTTCTTGCATGGTACGCTCCTCAGTCTTGGTTCGCCGGCCGGCCGACGCTGTCGGGTGACCTGCGAGACGCCAACGGCCCCCACGCCACGGCGGCCAGGTCGTTGGGGTGGGCCACCACCAGGTCGGCGCCGGCCTGGCGCAGCGCCTGGTCTGCTTCCTTGGCATTGGCCGCCACAGCCGTGCAGCCCACCGCCCAGAACGGCGGCGCGACGGCGCGGCGAGCGGCGCGCATGTCGTCGGGGGTGTCGCCCACATAGACGCAGGGGCCGAAGGCGTGGCCCGCTTGCCGCGCCGCCTCCACCAGGGAGAACGGATGCGGCTTGCCCAGAGGCAGGCCCCCGGGGTGCAGCGCTTCGGCCGCCTGCACGTCGTCCAACGTGATCACCGCCTGGAACAGGGGGGTGAGGCCAAAACGCTCCAACGCCCAGACCGCTTCGGCCCGAGGCCGGCCGGTGGCGACGGCCAGGGGCATGCGCCGGGCCAGGGCCTCCAGGGTCGCTGAAGTGGGGATGAGGCTCTCCCTCTCCATGAAGCCATCCTCGCGGTGCCAGAGGGGGGCATGGCCGTAGGTGCGGGTGAACAGCGCCGGCCCCAGGTAGAGCTCCTGGAACATCCGCTGCACCACGTTGGCCTGGCAGGGGTCGCCCTGGTCGAAGGCCAGCGCTTGGTTGGGCGCGTTGGCCAGCAGACGCCCGGCGGCCGCCAGCCCGCCGCCGCCCGCGGTTAGCTGGGCGGCGAACTCCGGGATGCCCCCGTGGAGAGCCGGCGGCGGTGCGCCGGCTCCTAGGCCGGCAAGGCTGGCCCACAGGCTGGCCCCGCCAGCGTGGGCTGTGGCCGGCGAGGGGAGCCGCGGCAGCCGGCTCAGCAGGTAGCGCACCAGCGCCGCGGTCAGGTCCCAGTCGTTGTTGAAGCCGC
>JAAYZY010000240.1 GCA_012514615.1 Chloroflexota bacterium
CTGCTGGGTACCGCCTGCAGGGGGTCACGGCCATCTCCCTGGCAGAGGGGCCGCTGTGGCTGCGGGAGCCGCTCTTCGTGGAGGCGAGCTTCGCCCCGCCGGACGCCGCGCCGGAGCTGTGCTACCTGAGCCTGCGCCAAGGCGCCGTGCAGCCCGGGGCCGGCTGGGAGGTTTCCACCTTCCTGTTCCGCTCGGAGGATGTGACCAGCGCTGAGACTGTGGAGATCAACGGGCAGCCGGCCGCCCTGCTGGCGCTGGAGGGGCAGCCGACCCAGGGACGACCTGCCCGCCGACCGCCGCCCTTGCGTGAGCTGCTCTGGCAGCAGGGCGACACCATGCTGGAGCTGAGCACGCAGGCGCTGGACCCGCAGGAGCTGCTGCGCGTGGCACGCTCCTTGCAGCCTTTGCGATAATGGTCGATTGCCGGTATCATCTGCCTGGCGCAGCGGATCGGCAGGCTGCCAGGGCCGTCTTAGGTGCAGACGAAACAGGGGCACAGAGGGACACATGGTTGTGGTACTGACATGGTGGATATGGCTGCAACTGATCGGCCTGGCGGCGCTGCCCCTTGCTTGGTGGCTCTTGCGCTGCCTGCCAGACCGGGGGCACGCCTTCGCCCGCCCGTTGGGCCTGCTGCTGGCCACCTACGTGCTGTGGCTGGGCGGCGCCCTGGGGTTGCTGCGCAACTCCCTGGGCGGGGTGCTGGTGGCCGTGCTGGCGGTGGCGGCCCTGTCGGCCTGGGCGGCGCGCCGCCTGGGCGGGCCGGCAGCCCTGCGCGCCGACCTGGCTGCCTACTGGCGGGAGCATCGTTGGGCCGTGCTGACCACCGAAGCTCTCTTCCTGCTCTGCCTGGGCGGCTGGTCTCTCTACCGCGCCTATAGCCCCGACATCGCCACCGCCGGCGGCGAGAAGTTCATGGAGTTCGCCTTTGTCAACGCCATCCTGCGCAGCCCCACCTTCCCCCCGCCAGACCCCTGGCTCAGCGGCTTCGGCATCAGCTACTACTATTTCGGCTATGTGATGGTGGCCGCGCTGACCCGCCTGTCGGGCTTCCCGGCCAACCTCACCTTCAACGTGGCCTTGGCTATGCTCTTCAGCCTGACGGTGACCGGGGCCTTCAGCCTGGTCTACAACCTGGTGGTGGGGGCTGGGTTGGGCCTGCGCCGCTGGGCTGCCGCCGGCTACGGGGTGCTGGGCGCTGTGCTGGTGGCCATTGTGGGCAACCTGGAAGGCTTCCTGGAGGTGTTGAGCGCCCGGGGCATCGGCTCGCCGGCCTTCTGGAAGTGGCTGGACATCCAAGACCTGGCCGGCGCGGCCACCAGCAGCGGGCTGCCGGACCGCTTCATGTGGTGGTGGCGCGGCTCGCGGGTGCTGCGGGATTACGACCTGCTGGGCAACCCCATTGAGCTCATCGACGAGTTCCCCTTCTTCTCGTTCATGCTGGGCGACATCCACCCCCACGTGCTGGCCTTGCCGTTCGGCCTGCTGGTGCTGGCCTTGGCCCTGAACCTGTGGCGCAGCGCCGGCCAACGCCCCTGGCTGGCCCCTCCGCCGGCCGGCCTGAGCCTGCCGGCGCGGCTGAGGGCGGCGCTGCGGGGCCTGAGAGACGGCGGCCCCGAAGGGCTGCTGTGGGCGGTGATCTTGGGCGGGATGGCCTTCTTGAACACGTGGGACTTCCCCATCTACCTGACGGTCTTCCTGCTGGCGTTCTGTCTGGCCGGCTGGCAGCGCCGGGAGGCCGGGCTGGGGCCTCGCGCGGCCGTCTTGACCGTTGGCCTGGCCGGCGTGGGAGTACTGCTCTACCTGCCGTTCTACCTGGGGTTCCAATCCCAGGCTGGGGGGCTGCTGCCTTCCATCCTCTTCCGCACCAAGTGGCAACAGTACCTGGTGATGTTCGGCCCGCTGCTGGCGCCGGCCCTGGGTTTGTGGGGCGTGTCCCTGGCCCAATGGCGGCGCGGCGGCGGCTGGTCGGCCCTGCCGGTGGAAGGCAAGGCGGCCTTGGGCGGGGCCTTGGTTCTGACCTTGGGGCTCCTCGTCTTCGGCCGGGTGACCACCGCCCTGCTGCTGGTGCTGCTGGCCGGGTTGTCGCTGGCGCTTCTGCACCGTCGGCCAGCCAGCACAGACGCCCAGGTCGTCGAGCCCACCAGCCAAGGCTTCGCCCTCCTGCTGCTGTTGGCCGGCCTGGGCCTCACCTTCGTGGTGGAGTGGGTCTTCCTCAAAGACACCTTCATGAACCGCATGAACACGGTCTTCAAGTTCTACTTTCAGGCCTGGGTGCTCATGGCGCTGGCCGGCGGCTTCGCCGTCCCCTACGTCGTCCGGCGGGCCGGTCGGGTGAGTCAGGCGGTCTTCACCGTGGCGTTCGTGGTGGTCTTCGCCGCGGGGATGGTCTACCCGCTGGCGGCGGCCCCCGACCGGGCCGATGGCTTCCGCGCCGCGCCCACGCTGGACGGCACCGCCTGGATCGCCCGCTTCTGGCCGGCCGAACACCGCGCTGCAGCCTGGCTGGCTGTGCAGGAGGACGGCCCAGCCACAGTGCTGGAGGCCAACGGCGGCTCCTACACCTTCCATGGGCGGGTGTCGGCCATGACCGGGATGTCCACCCTGCTGGGATGGGGCGGCCACGAGTTGCAGTGGCGGGGCAACTACGATGAGCCCGGCCGCCGCGAGCCGGTCATCGAGCGCATCTACCGCGAGCTTCAGCCGGAGGCGGCGCGCCCCCTGCTGGAAGAGTACGACATCGACTACGTCTACGTGGGGGCGCTGGAGCGGGAGAAGTTCGGCCTCTCGCCCCAGGCTGTGGAGAAGTTCCGCGCCTTCATGGAGCTGGTCTACGACGAAGGCGACGTGCGCATCTACCGCAGGGCGGGTTGGTGAGCGCCGTGGCCAAGACGAGGGTAGGGCAACATGAGCGTTGAACCGATGCAAGGATCGCCGCCCGTGGCCAAGCCGCGCCGTTCGGGCCAACCCGCGGCGGCGGAGGCCCCTGGCCCGGCCCTGCGCCTGAACGACCGCTGGGCCGTCTTCTTGGCCTTGGCCGCGGCCGCTGTGGGCGTGCGCGTGCTGGGCATGGGGGCGGTGCCCCTGGAAGCCAGCGAGGCCGGCGAGGCGTTGGCCGCTTGGGCCTTCGTGCGTGGCGAAGCGGGCGTCCCCCTGGGCGCCAGCCCATTGCTGTTCACCGCCAACGTGCTGGCCTTCGGCCTGGCCGCGGCCAGCGATGTGACGGCGCGTTGGTTGCCCTGGTTGAGCGGAGCGCTGCTGACGGCCGTGCCGTTCCTCCTGTGGCGGCGGTTGAAGCTGGGCGGGGCGTTCTGGGCTGGGCTGATGCTGGCGTTCTCGGCCACCGCCCTCTACTTCGGTCGGCACCTGAACGGCGACGCCCTTGGGGCCACCCTGGCCACGCTGGCCTGGGCCGCCGCCCTGGCTGATGGCGGCGAAGGCCGCGGCCGCCGCCTCTGGCTGACAGCGGCGGCGCTGGCGTTGGCCCTGACGGCCGGCTCAGCCGCCTACACTGTGCTGTTGGCCGTGGGCAGTTGGGCGGCCCTGGAGCGGCTGCTGGGCCCTCGCCTGACCGGGGAAGCAGGGTTGGGACGCTGGTGGGCCGCCCTGAGGGAGCAGCCGGCCCGGACGCGGCAGGCGTTGGGCCTGGGAGGGCTAGTCTTCCTGCTGGCGGCCACCGCCTTCACCCTCCGCTGGGTGGGGCTGGGCCTCACCGCCGACCTGCTGGCCGGCTGGTTCACGCGCTTTTTCCAGCCGGGGAGCTACCCCTTGGGGTGGCTGCCTTGGCTACTGTTGCTGCAAGAGCCGCTCATCGTCCTGACCGGTCTGGCCGGGTTGGCCCTGGCCGTGCGGCGGCGAGACCGCTTCGGCCTGGGCTTGGGCTGGTGGGCCGGTCTGGCCCTGCTGGCGACGCTGCTTTCGGCTGGCCGGCACCCTGCCGACCTACTGACAGTGCTGGCGCCGTTGGCCCTCTTGGGGGGGCAGGCCTTGCACGCCCTGGTGGACCGCTTGCGGGCCCAAGGCCAGGCGGCGGTGGAAGGGATGTACCTGGCCCTCGGGGCGGTCTTGCTGATCTACGGCTACATCGAGCTCAGCGCCTATGCCCGTCTGGCCGACACCCGCTACCTCTTGTTCAGCGGCATGGCAGTGGTGCTCTGCCTGGGGCTGACGGTGCTGTGGTGGGCCTGGCATGGCCTGGCCCGGGCGCTGCGGGGCCTGGCCCTGTTGGCGCTGCTGGGGGCCAGCTTGGCCTCCCTCTCCGCGGCCGGCAACCTCAACTTCCAGCATGAGGTGAACCGCCTGCAGGGGATGGTGGCCGAAGAGACCACGCCCGGCATGCGGGACCTGGTCGCCTGGCTCCAGCGGCTCTCGGCGCAGCGCCACACCGACCCCAAGGAGCTGTCGCTGCTGGTGGTGGGTTACGACCGGCCGCTGCTCCGCTGGTACACCCGGGAGTTCCGCCATGTACGCTGGACGCCGGGCCTAGCCGAGCCGCCCGCTGAGACCGCTGTCTTGGCCCCGGTCCAGCGAGAACTGCCGTTGGGCGACACCTTTACCGGCCAGGACTTCGAGATCCTGCGGCGCGGCCTGCCCACCGGCTGGCAGGGCTGGGCCTCTACCCGTTGGCTGCTCTACCGCAAACCGCCGGCCATGCAACTGGAGAAGGAGCTTCTGGTGCTCTGGGTGAAGCAGACGCCCTGAGCCGATCCCCTTTTGTCGAGACGAGGTTGTGAACGATGCAAGAATCCCTTGCCCACAAGACCGCCCGCCCCTGGGACCGCCCGCTGGCTGCCCTTCTGGCCATGGATTGGGAGCGTTGGCTCTACGTCCTCATCGCCGTGCTGGCCCTGGCCACCCGGCTGTGGGGCCTGGGCGACCGCGCCATGAGCCACGACGAGAGCCTCCACGTGGTCTACTCGTGGAAGCTCTACAACGGCGAAGGCTACCAGCACGACCCCATGATGCACGGGCCGTTCCTCTTCCACATCACGGCCCTGCTCTACTTCCTCTTTGGGGATAACGACTTCACCGGCCGCCTGGCGCCAGCTCTCTTCGGCGTGGCGCTGGTGCTGCTGCCCTGGGGCTTTCGCCGCTGGCTGGGCAAGGTGGGCGCGCTGACCGCCTCCTTGCTTCTCCTGGTCTCGCCGGCCATCTCCTACTACTCCCGCTACATCCGCCACGATCTCTTCGCCGCCACCGCGGCCGTGGTGATCATACTCTGCGTCTTCAAGTACCTGCAAGAGGGCCGCAACCGCTGGCTGTGGACCCTGGCCGGGGCCACCGGCTTCATCTACTGCACCAAAGAAGTCTCGTTCATGTATGTGGCCACGGTGGGCCTCTTCGTGGTAGGGTTGGCCGCCCTGGAGTGGCTCAAGGATCGCCACTGGCCCCTGCGCCCCTCCCGGCCCTTGGACCTGGCTGTGGTCTTGGGCACCATCAGCCTGCCGCTCCTTTCGCCCTCGCTTTCGCACCTCCTGCGCTTCAACCCCATGGACCTGACCCCGCCCGGTGTGACTCGCTCGCTGATCATCTTCGTCGGCTTCCTGCTGGTGGCCGCGGGCATCGGCATGTGGTGGGATCGTCGCCGCTGGCCCATCGCTGCCGGCATCGCCTACCTGCTCATGACGGTGCTCTTCACCACCTTCTTCACCAACGGCAAAGGCTTCGCCACCGGCTTCTGGGGCTCGTTGGGCTACTGGCTGGAACAGCACGGCGTGCAGCGGGGCGATCAGCCTTGGTACTACTATGCCTACCTGCTGCCAGTCTACGAGTTCCTCCCGCTGCTCTTCGGTTTCGGCGGGCTAGTCTTCGCCGCGGTGCGCGGCCGCCTGGGCCTGGAACACGGCGGCAAGGCGACCGACGCCCAGCCCATGGCCCTGGGCCTTTCGGGACGGGGGCTGTTTACCCTGTTTCTGATCTGGTGGGTGGTGGCTTCCATCGGCCTCTACAGCTGGGCCGGC
>JAAYZY010000241.1 GCA_012514615.1 Chloroflexota bacterium
CCAGAAAGCCTTTCCGCTGGGCCAGGCCCAGCGCGTCGCTGAAGTGTTTCTCCAGGCCCAGGCGTCTCTGCTCCACCCCTAGGGCCAGGCCCATGAGTTGGGTGAAGTAGAAGATGGGGATGTGATAGTCGCCGTCGTACTTGTCGGAGATCTGCCGCTGCCGCATGTCCAGGTTGGCATGGCATAGGGGGCAGGCGGCCACGATGCAGTCGGCCCCGACCTGCTTGGCGTCATTGAGGATCTTGCGGGAGAGGTCAAGGGAGATCTCCAGCTGGCTCAGGGAGAGCGAGCCGCCGCAGCAATCGGTCTTGTAGTTCCAGTCCAGCGGCGTGGCGCCCAACGCCTGCATCAGCTCGTCCATGTCGGTGGGGTACTCGGGGGCTGCAGCGCCGGTGGCCTCGGGCGGGCGGGTGAGCAGGCAGCCGTAATAGCAGGCGACCTTCAGACCCCGGAGCGGCTTCTGCAGGGTCGCCGCGATGCGCTCCATCACCGCTGGCTGGGAGAAGGTGGTCACCAGGGTGTCCACCTGCAGCTCGCCGCTCAGGCGATAGCCGATGGTCTCAGCCACGCGGTCGGCCAGGGTGGGGTCCTGCGCCATCTCCAGCATGGCGATGCGGAAGCGCGAAAAGCAGGCGGCACAGGGGACGGTGACGTGGGAGTGCCCCATCTTCTCCACAAGGGCCAGGGTGCGCGCCGGCAGAACGATGGAACGGAAGTGGTCGGTGGAGTGGGCCGGCGACGTGCCGCAGCAGACCCAACCCTCGGGCTCGACGAACTGGAGATCGAGGCGCTCGGCCACGGCCCGCGACGACAGATCGTATTCCACACCGGTGGCGTGCAGGCTGCAGCCGGGGTAGTAGGCGACGGCCTCTGGCGCGGGGGCAGCCTGCGGGGCCGCCTGGGGCGGCTTGGGGGCAACGCTGGGCAGAATCCTGAGCTTGCCGACGCGCAGCATCTTCACGCCCATGGGCACGTCGTAGCGGAAGAGCTGCTTGAGGTCCAGCTCGCCAGCCAAGAACATCCGCCCGTAGAGTTCTGCCATCAGCCCCAGTTCGTACATGCGGCCGAACCAGTTGATGCCGCGGTTGGCAGCCTGGTAGAACATGGGCACCGGGCGCACCTTGGGGGGGATGCCTTCCTGCTGCGCTTTGATCTCCAACACGTCCATCAGCCGCGCGATGTCGATCCCCTGGGGGCAGCGGGTGGTGCAGGTTTCGCAGGCCGCGCAGAGCCAGATGGTGCGGCTGTTGAGCACCTCGTCCCGCAGGCCCAGCTGCAGAGCCCGCATCACCTGGTTGGGCGTCAAGTCGAAGTAGGGCGCCACCGGGCAGCCAGCCGTGCATTTCTTGCACTGGTAGCAGAGGTAGGGGTTCTCCCCACACTCGGCCATGACCTCCGCCGCCAAATCGGTGCGTACGGTGATGGACACGGTACCCCTCCTAGACCTGCGGCCGGGGCAGCAGGCCGGCCTGGGAGACGATCTCGTGGACGGCTTCTTCCCACTCGATAGCCATGATGTGCACGCCGCGAACTCCCGGGATCTCCCGCACCTGCTGGATGATCTCAGAGCAGATCCGGATCCCTTCTTCGGCGCGCTTGTCTTTGGGGGTGCCTTCCATGCGGGCCACGATCTCGGCCGGCACTTCCATGCCCGGCACTTTGCTGGCCATGTACTTGGCTGCGCCCAGGCTCTTGATGGGGCCGACGCCGGCCAACAGGGCGACCTGGTCTAGGATGCCCAGGTCGCCGGCCCGCTTCATGTACTCGGCGAACTTGGGCACGTTGAAGATTAGCTGCGTCTGAATGAAGTCGGCGC
>JAAYZY010000242.1 GCA_012514615.1 Chloroflexota bacterium
TACCCGCACACTGGGGTCCTCCACGTAATCGGCGTGCATGGCCAGCACACCGAAGAAGGCGGCTTTGGCCCTGATCTGCATGATGGCGCCGCTAATGCGCTTGCGAGTCTGGTCGTTGCCCGCCGTCATTCAGTGCTCACCCGCACCGCGCCTGTCATCAGACCGCGAACAGGGCCCGCATGAGTTCCTCGATGCTGGCCTTCAGCTCGGGGTCCGCCGCTATGAGCTGCGCCAGTACGCCCTTGTCGCCTTTAGCGGTGGCGCGGCGCACGATCATCTCGAGGAACACCTGGATGAGCTCGTTGTCCAGCCCTTTAGTCTTCAGCCACCTGAAAGCGTTAATGCCCTGTTCGGCTGTGCGCATGCGACTGGCAAGTGCCACAACGAGGGCGTACTTCGAGTTGCGAGCGGTCGGCATCTCTAGTTCATCGGCCTGACCCTCCAGAATCTTGACCTGGTCGGGCAGCATGAGAACCACGTCGTAGAAGGCCTGGAACTGATCCCTCGCCCGGGCGCCTACGCTCTGCTCCAGATCGGACGGATCCTCGGTCAGAGAGTAGTCCTCGTTGGCGGCTTCCCAGCTTCTGGGGCTGGGCCACGCTGGCTTGCCGCTGGCGTTGGCTTCGAACCGGAATAGGAACTCCTCGTTGGTGTTGAGGAACGCGATTATGTGCGGGTGGAAGTCGTTACGCACCGCGTACTCGGTGAAGCTGTCGACGTCGGGCAGGACCAGGAAGTGCTTGAAGCGGTTCTGAGTCTGCGCCGGCATCTCGTAAACACTGGCGCGGTCCTCGCGCCGGTTGCCTAGGGCCACCACCATCCAGCCATCGGGCAGCTTGTAGCGCTCGCCCATACGCCGCTCCAGCACAATGCGCTGCGCCAAGCCCTGCATGACCGGTGGCGCCTGCGGGTACTCGTCTAGCAGCAGTATCCCCGCTGGGCCGTCAACCTCTGGGTCTGGTAGGAACTCGCCCGTGAACCACTCCGTGACCTTGCGCTGCATGTCTGGTACCGGCACGCCACGCAGGTCGCTGGGGACCATGGTGGCTATACGGGTCTCTTTAAAGCCCACGCCAAGGTCTTGGGCGACCTGCTTGATGGTCATGGTCTTGCCAACACCGGGCGGGCCCCAAAAGAACAGGGGACGAGCCGGGTTGTGCTGGAACTGGCGCTTGACCATGGCCGCCATCTGCGGCACGGTTACTTCGCGCATGCGGCCCCAACTATGCGCTCGCAATTGTGGACGAATGAGTGCTTCATGAGTACATTATGGGCCCTGGGTGCGACAGGTACTGACGTCACGGCTTCTTAGGCCGCTGCTTTGGGACGTGGCCGCCAAGAAGTCCCGTGATTTCCTTGCGAATATAGAAATGTGAATATGATGAGAGCATTGCGCGAGCCTGCCGGACTGCGTCACAATGTGCCGAATTTGAGGCCTTTCGAGCCCATTCCGAGTCCTCAGCCACGGTACATCATGAGAATCACGTGCCGTTTCTCATGTGGTTGAAAGGTTGACACTAATCGCCAAGAAGGGTGTCTCGTGTCAACACAAATTCCGCCTGGACGCGCATACCTCTCATGAACCTTGTCAAGGTCTGGGCAAGGACTCCGATCCCCCTCTTCTACACGGCGACGCTTCATGTCGCGCCCACCGCTCACCATTGAGTAAGAGAACTTTGATTCCCACCGCTGCATACTTACGCCACGATTTCTTGAGGGGGACCAAATGCAGGATTTCGGCAAGCACTACATAGGCGTGGCCTTTCTGTCCATGTTCTTCATTCCGGGGTTGCGTTCGTTGGTGTTCGATGCAGA
>JAAYZY010000243.1 GCA_012514615.1 Chloroflexota bacterium
GCAGAGCCCCTTCCCGGTGGCCCAGGAGACGCAGCTGGGGCGTTGGGGGTGCCTGCGCTCCCGGCTGCCTGCTGCGGTCTCGTCTCCCGTTCTCTGGGTGGGCCAGAGGGCCTAGGCTCCTCCTTTCCTCCCCGTTTGACACGCCCGGCGGCTGTGTTAGAATGCCCGCGGGGGTGTGGCATGGACCTTGAGCAGCTTCGGACCTTCTTGCTGGTGGTGGAACACGCCAGCCTCTCGGCGGCGGCTTCACAGTTGGGCATCAGCCAACCAGCAGTCAGCAAACGCATCCAGAGCCTGGAGCAAGAGTTGGGGCTCCCGCTGTTGGTCCGCGATGTGCGGGGGGCCCGCCCCAACGCCGCGGGCCAACGGGTTGCCGATGGTGCGCGCGCCATCCTGGCTGAACAGGCGCAGATGCTGGAGCGGCTGCGTCTGCTGCAGCAGGAGGCTCGCACCGAGCTTGCCCTGGCCGCTAGCACGATCCCAGGGGAACACTTGGCCCCCGAACTGTTGGGCGACCTGCAGGTGACGCTGCCTGGCCTGGCGGTCCACCTGTGGGTGGGGGACACGGCCGGCGTGGTGGAGCGTGTGGCGGGCGGCCAGAGCCACCTGGGGTTGGTGGGCGCTCGCCGGGGCGACGAGCGCGACCTGGCCTGGATTCCCTTCCTCAAAGACGAGATCGTCCTGGCTGTGCCGCCGGGCAGCGATCTTGCATCTCGGCAGACGCTGCCCCCGTCCGAGCTCCTCAGCCTGCCGGTGCTGCAGCGGGAACAGGGCTCAGGCACCCGCTCTGCGGTGGAGTCGTTCTTGGAGGAGCACGGTGTGCGGCTGCCGCCGGCGGGGCGAGGCCTGACGCTGGGCAGCACACAGGCCCTGCTGCAGGCGGTGGCAGCCGGGCTGGGCGTGGGCTTCGTCTCCCTGCGTGCGCTGCGCGCCTGGAGCGGGCCGCAGGCCCCCGGAGTCGTGCGGTTGGCAGGGCTGCCGTTTGTGCGGCAGCTCTGGCTGATCCACCGCCGGGATCTGGCGCAGACCTCGTTCCTAGGTGACGTGCTCGCCTTCCTTCAGCAGTGGGCCGCCGAGCACGCGGACCCTGGGTGAGTCCCTCCCCGCCTAGCTGCCGTCTTTCGCCGGGGTCCCGGCCAGCTCCTGGAGCACACGCACGAGCCCCGTGTGGTCCAGGTCGCCTTGTCCTGAGACGACCAGGCGCTTGAACAGCTCATGGACCAACGGCGTGACCAGCAGGGGCACGCCGTACTCCTGCCCTGTGGCCACGGCGATGCGCAGGTCTTTGTAATGCAGGCGGCCGCGGAAGCCCGGCCGGAAGTCGCCCTGGACGATGCGCTCGCCCCTCGTCTCTAGCACCCCGCAGCGCGCCAGCCCAGCCCCCAGCACTTCCACGATCTTGGCCGGCTCCACGCCGGCTTGCGCTCCCAGCGTCAGGGCCTCTGCCACCCCGGCGATGGTGACACCCACCAGCACCTGATTGCAGGCCTTGACGGTCTGCCCCGCGCCGGCGTCGCCGCAGCGGGTGACCTTGCCGCCCAAGACCCGCAGGATCGGCAACACCTCTTGGAGCGTCTCCTCGTCGCCGCCCACCATGATCGACAAGGTGCCCTGTTGCGCGCCCACCTCGCCCCCGCTGACTGGCGCGTCGAGCACCCGAACCCCCTGGGCCTGGCCGGCCTGGGCCACCTTTTTGGCGGTGGATGGAGCGATGGTGGACATGTCCACCCAGGTGCAGCCAGGGCGCGCCCCGGCCAGCAGGCCGTCAGGCCCTAGGCCCACCGCTTCCACGTCCGGCGAATCCGGCAGCATGGTGATGATGACATCACAACGGGAAGCTACATCTTTGGGCGATGCGCCGAGCTGGGCCCCGTGGCCAGCGATCTCCTCCATAGCTGAGCGGCTGCGGTTGTAGACGATCAGGGGGTAGACGGCGTCCAGCAAGCGCTTGCTCATGGGGCGGCCCATAATGCCCAGGCCGATGAAGCCGATGGTTGGTCTCCCTTTCACAATCTCATCTCCTCAGAAGACTCATCCGTGGCCAAGCGGTCACCAGAGGTCGGGGCCAGAGGGCACGTAGCTCCCCGGCCGCGGCAGCGAACCGCTGGCGAAGAGGACATTGAACAGGGCGATACGAAAGCCAGCCCGCAGCAGCCGGCGCATCACCGGGGCCAGGGGCGGCGTGGGGGCATACAGACAGACCGCCGGCGACATGTCGGCCAGGGCTTGGGCAGCAAGACCCACCATCTGCGGCAGGAGCGCAGGCTGCAGGCAGGTGATCGGGCCCAGAATGCCGCTCTCTGGGCAGGCATACCAGTAGCCGATGGCCTCTCCGTTGCGGGGGTGGTGCACCAGAGCGGCGCGAGCCCCCAGCGAGCGAAGCCAGAAGCGGTGGTCGGCGGGGCGGTCGGCTCCCCGAACCATCAAGTCCAGGCGCTGGAGCTCTTGCGCCACCTTGGGCAGGTCGTCAGCGGCGAACGGCCGCACAGACAGGCGGGTACCGTCGGCCAGCTGGGCGGCCGCGGCGGTGCTGGCTTCCAGCTTGTAGGTGGGCCAGCGGGGCGACATGCCCAGGCGGGTGTAGAGAGCGTGGGCGGTGGGGTCCGGGCTGGCGTGGGTGAGGCAGAGCGTATGACCGGCAGCCTGGCCCTGCGCCCAAACCTGCCGCAACAGGGGCCAGCCCCGACCGCGGTTCTTGGCGTCTGGGCGCATCCAGAAGTGGGAGAGGAACCACTGCTTGCCCCGCGGCGCGGCTAGGCAGAGCCCTTCCAGTCGCCCTTCGCCCTCCAAGCACCAGCAGCTCTCCGGCCCTGTGGCCAGCAGGTGCTCCAACAGGGTGAGCATGGCCTTGCGCTGGGGGAGCGGCGGGCGGTTGACCGTGGCGCGTACGGCGTTGAGGCCAACAGAGATCAGATCCCAGGCCTCCTTCAGGTCGTCGGGGGTCATGTGGCGAGGGTGAGGTTGCCCGCTGCGACAAGTGGTCATGACGTCTCTCCGCATTTACCTGAACCCAAGTGGGCTGGCGCCCACCGCCCAGAGCGCCCGCGCCACCAGGAGCGCGCCCAGAACCACCAGCACCACGACCAGGGCGAACCAGTCTGCCCTCGCCATGTGCAGGTCGTGCAGGGC
>JAAYZY010000244.1 GCA_012514615.1 Chloroflexota bacterium
ATGCGAGCCACCATCTGCGACGAAGTGAGCAGGTCGCCGGGCCTCTCGTCGGCCCGCAGACGCTGGGGCCGTTGGGTTGATGCCAGAGTCTCCACGGTCATCCGCAATCTCCCTCCCTCGCTCTGGCGGGGCGCTACGCCTTCTGCCGAGGGATGAACCCCAGGGCGCTGACGGCAGCGAACTGCTTGTAGGCGTCGGCGTTGCCCGGCTCCAGCTTCAGCACCCGGCGGAAGCAGTCCAGCGCCTCGGGATACTCCTTCAGGTTCTTGTGCATCAGGCCAGCCCGGTAGTAGTGTTCGGCCACCTTGGGCTCCAGGTGAACGGCGATGCGGTAGTGCTTCAGGGCATCGGGGAACCGCTCGGCCAGTTCGTAGCTACGCCCAAGCTCGGCGTGGGCAGCGGCAGCATCTGGATCCAACTGCACCATCTTGGAGAAGTGCTCGATAGCCATATCCAGATAGCCCAGTTCGCGGCAGAGCTCGCCCACTTCTCGGTGCAGGCTGGCGTTCTCGGCCGATAGGGAGACCGCCTGGCGATAGGCCTGCAGCGCCTCGTCCATGCGCCCTTCGCTGGCGAAGAGCCGCCCCATCTCCACATAGGCTGGCGAGGCCTCCGGATTCGCTTCCAGCACCTGCTCCAGGAGGGCAAGGGCGGCATCGTTTTGGCCCAGCAAGCGGCGCACCCGAGCCGCACCGACGCGGTGTCCCTCTGCTTCAGGGGCCAGCTCCGCAGCCCGTTCCAGGTGGGCCAGGGCATCGGTCAGCCGGCCTTGGCCTTCCAAGGCTTGCCCCAGCGCAGCCCAGGCCTGGGCCTGCTCGGGTTCCTCACCCAGGAGCTGCCGCAGCTTGACCTCGGCCTCACTCCAGCGCTTCAAGCCCATGAGAACCTGAGCCGTTTCCAGGGTGTATGCCGAGTTGTCGGGGTCCAGCTCTTCTGCCCGCTGGCAGGCCGCCAGAGCTACTTCGGCCTTGCCCGTCTGGCGGCGCAACTGCCCCAGCTCTGCGTACCAAGCCGCTTGGTCGGGCTGCAGCTTCAGGGCAGCTTCCAGGTACTCGGCGGCCGTCTCCGGCCTCCGCAGGTGGGCATAGGCCCGCGCCGCCCACGCCAGGTGCCGGGGCTCGCCCGGAGCCAGCTCCACCGCCGCCAAGAACGACTCTACCGCGGACTGGTATCGGGCCTCCTTCAGGTAAAGCGCACCCAGGGCATGGTGCCAATCGGGCTGCTCGGCGTTCAAGCGCACCGCTTCCTCCAGGCTGGAGATCGCCTCGTGCACTTGGCCGGCCGTGGCCAGGGTCTGGGCCAACGCCTGGTGGTAGCGCCCCAGGTCTGGGGCCAGGGCGATGGCTTCGCGGAAGGCGCTGGACGCGTCAGCCAGCTTGCCCATCAGCCGCTGGGCGATGCCGAGCTCGTACCAGGCATCGGCTTCCCGTGCGCAGAGGGCCGTCGCCCGCCGCAGCGCCCGAACGCTCTCGTCGAAACGGCCCAGCAGGCGCAGCAGCCGTCCGGCGCTCAGGTGGTACTGGGCCTCCTCAGGGGCCAGCTGCACAGCCTGGTCAAACCTCATGAGAGCCGCGTGGTGATCGCCGTGGAGGAAGGCCAGCAGACCCAGCTCGTGGTAGTCATCGGCCTGGTCCGGCTCCAGGGCCACGGCTGTCTCCAGCGCCGCGATCCCCTCCTCCGCCTCCATCTCCTGCAAGACGGCGTCGGCCGGCCGATCCCGGTGCTCCGACACCGCTTGGGAAGCCATGCGGCGGACCAGACGCCCCAGCACCCGCCGGTAGGAGGCGTTTTCCGGGGCCAGCATGATGGCCGCGCCATAGCTCTGGCGAGCCGACTGCCGTTCGCCTTGCGCCTCTTGCGCTTGGCCCAGCGAGAATTGCACCCCCGCATCATTCGGCAGCAGCTCCGCCGCCTCCTGCAGCATCTCCACCGCCTGCTGGTACTCCTTCGCCTCCAGCAGCGCGCAGCCGAAGCTCCGCAGGTAGCGCCCTTCGTCGGCCGCTAAGACCGTCGCGGCCCGCAGGTGCTCCACGGCCTCTTGCAGTCGACCGTCCTCGCGGTGGATCTCACCCAGCAGGTAGTGCAGCTCTGGGTCATCGGTGTGCACTGAGACCGCCTGGGTCAGGGCTGCCCGCGCCCCCACCCGATCATCCATGGCCAGCATGACCACGGCCATCTCCCGCTGGTAGCGCCCATTCTGCGGCGAGAGCCGCACGGCGCTCTTCAGTTCAGCCAGCGCCTCCGATAGCTGGCCGGCTTGCTCGTAGGCCATGCCCAGTTGGAAGTGGTTCTCGGCGCGCCCGGGGTTCAGGGCCACGGCACGGATCAGCACATCGATGGCTGGCGTGGGCTCGCCTAGGGTCAGCAGCAAGGCGCCCAGCTTCTCGGCATACTCCACCCGGGTAGCCGCCAGGGATACCGCCTGTTCGTAGGCCCGCCTAGCTGTCGCCAGATCGCCCTGGCGTTCGGCCAAGGCGCCGGCCAAGAAGTGCAGCGCGGCATCGCTGGGCTCGGCATGTAGGGCCGCGTCCAATGCCTGCATGGTGAGGGCGGTGTCTTCCGTCTTGGCCAGCTCGTGGGCCAGATGGCGGTACAGCGAACCATCGTCAGCCCGGGCTGCCAGCGCCTGGCGGAAGGCCGTAATCGACTCGTCTTCTTGGCCCCGGCTACCGTGCAGGCGGCCCAGTTCCAGATAGGCCTGCCCGCACGAGGGGTCTTGGCTCAGGGCATGGGCCAACACATTGGCGGCCTCATCCAGTCGCCCGGCTCGGCGCAGCATCCCGCCCAACAAGGAGCGGTAGTAGGCGTTGTCGGGGGCCAACCTGACAGCCTCTTGGCTCTGCTCCAGCGCCTCATCGAACCACCCTTTGACGCCGTACAGTTCTGCCAGCTCCACCCTCAGGTGCGGCGCCGCCGGCGCAAGGCCAATGGCCTCCTCCAACGCGCCCAGGGCTGCCTCTGCATCCCCAGCCTGCCATTTCAGCAAACCGAAAGCCCGACGAGCCTCAGCGTCTTCGGGGGCCAGTTCGGCGGCCTTGTCAGCCTGCCGCACCGCGGCCTCCAGCAGGCCGCGAGAAGAGTACAGGCGGGCAAGGTCCCGGCGCGCCTCAGCCAGAGTGGGGTCGAGTTCCGCCGCCCGCTCCATGGTTGTCAAGGCCGCCTCACGGTCACCTAGCCCTTCCAGCACCAGGGCCAGGGCGTGCTGGGCATGGGCATCCTCGGGGTCGATCTCCACCGCCCGATCCAGGGCCGCTCTGGCCTCGGTCAGGCTGCCGGCCGCTTGGTGGGCCGAGGCCAACTGCTGCAAGCCCTGAGCGTCATCGGGTCGCAGCTCCACCGCTCGCTGGAACGCCTTGAGCGCCAGCTCCGAACGCCCCAGTTGCTGGAGCAGTCCACCGTACTCCGCCCACAGGTCTGGTGCGCCTTGCAGCGTTTGCAGAGCGTCGGCGTAGGCCTCCTCGGCCGCCTCCAGATCCCCCTGAGCCCGGAAGAGCAGCGCCCGCTCTCGGTGAACCTCGGGCAGGTCTCGGGAGATGGAAAGGATGCGCTCGATCTCCTCCATCGCCTCATCGGACTGACCAGCACGGCGCAGGGCTCGAGCCAGTTCCAAGCGCAGGCCGGCGTTGGAGGGGTCTTGCTGCACCGCTTGCCGGTACGATTGGAGCGCCCGAGCCAGGTCGCCCTGTTGACCAGCCACCGCCGCCAGGATGCTGTGCAGACTGCTGTCGTGGGGCAGGCGTTCCAAGGCCGCCTCGGCCTGGGCCGCCGCCTCTTGCAGCCGCCCCAACCTGAAGGCCACCCGCGCCACCTGGCGGCGGAAAGCGGCGTTGCCAGGCTGCTTGCGCACCGCGCTGCGGTAGTGCCCCAGGGCTCTCTCCAGGTCGCCCAGCCCCAGGTAGGCATCGGCCAACTGCGCATGGCCTTCGGCTGTGTAGCCCAACACAGCCGAAGCCGCCGTGAGGTGCTCAACGGCCTCGGAGTACTCGCCCAGCTTCAGGCAGACCCGCCCCAAGGCCGCTTGCAGTTGGGCGGCTTGCGGCATCGAGGTCAACGAGGCAGCCAAGGCTTCCTTGGCCTTGTCAGGCTGCCCCTGAGCTTCCAGAGAAGCCGCCAGCCCCCGTGCGACGGCCCCCGCCTCCCCATCCAGGTCCAGCGCCCGTCGGTAAGCTCGCTCAGCCTCAGGCGCTGCCCCCAAGGTCAGGTGCAGCCGCCCTACCGCCGCGTAGGCCTGAGCGTCGGCAGGCTGCAGCCGCGCCGCCTCCATGAGGTGCTGCAGCGCATTCTCGTACTCCTGGTCGCCCTCCAGCGCCTGCCCCAGAAGGAAGTGGGCCTCGGCCAGGTTCGGGGCCAGAGCCACCGCCGTCTCCAGGCTGGCACGGGCAGCGCGCCATTCGCCGCCGGCCAGCTCCAAGCGCCCCAGCGCCACGTGGGCGGCGGCGCACTGGGGGGCCAGGGTCACCGCCTGGCCGTAGGCCGCGCGGGCGCTGCCGTGCTGCCGAATCGTCTCCAGCGCCTGCCCCAGTTCCAGGTACCATTCGCCCTCGGGGCTGCTGGCCAAGCGCACCGCTTCGCCCAACGCCTCCACTGCATGGCGCAACTGCCCGCTGCGTCGATAGGCCCGCCCCAAGCGGAACCACAGCGAGGCATCGGCGCTTTGGCTGTCCACCGCATCACGGTAGGCCTCGGCCGCCAGGTCGGGCCGGTCCCAGGCTTCGCAGACCTGCCCCAACGCCAGCCGCCAAGGCACACGCCCCGGTTCCAGCGCCAGGGCTCTGTGCAGGCTCTCCACGGCAGCCGGCCACTCCTCGGCCTGGGCCAGGGCCATCCCCAGCAGGTAATGGTACTCGGCCTGGTGTGGGTAGTCCTCGGCCGCCCTCTGCAGCGCCTCCTGCCCCTGCTCTACCCAACCGAGCCCCAGACAGGCGCGACCCAACTCGGCCGCGGCCTGCCCATCCCACGGGGCGGGGTACGTCTCTTCGGCCAGCAGGCGCTCGGCTTCCCCATAGCGCCCCGTATCGTTCAGGATGGCAGCAGCCAGGCAACGACTCTCGGCCCGCATGGGCTCCCAGCGCTCGGCTTCAGCCAGGGCAGCCAACGCATCGTCAGGCCGACACAGGTCACGCTGCACCACCCCCACCTGATAGCTCAACGCGCTGTGCAGACCCAGCACGCCCACCCGGGCCTCTTCCAACTGGGCCAGCGACTCGGTCAGACGCCCAGCCATGCCCAGGGCCAGCCCCAAATCGGCAGTGCGGAAGATGTTGCCCGGCGGTTCGATGGGCCGCCCCTCATGAGCCAACTGCGCCACGAAGAGCGGCAGCGTGCCGTCAGAAGGCGCAGAGCCCAAGCGCTCCAACACGCCGCTCAGCAGGAGCTCGCTGGCCCGCTGCCCCAGGCCCTGGGCCCGCAGCAGCCCCGCCAGGCGGTAGATGACCGATGTGGGGATCGGCCCGTCCAACAGGCCCGGCGGCAAGACGGCCGCGTTGGCATCTGGCTGCAGAGAGCGGATGCAGTGGGCCGCCAGGCGCAGCACCCCGTCGCTCTGGTGGTGACGCAAGAGCGTCTGCAACAGCTCGCCGGCGTCTGACTGCAGCGCGCACAGGAACTCCATGGTCGTTGCCCAGCCTTCGGGCCACCCGGGAACGCCTGCCAGAGCAGCCACACTGGTCTCGCCTTGCTGCAGAGCAGCTTCGAGCCCTCGGGCAGCGAAGTAGTCGGCCAGGAGAGGGTACGGGAAGCGGAGCGCCTTGCGGTCGTCGGTCAGCGCCAAGATGCCAGCATCCAGCGCCTGGGGCAAGGGCGGTTCTGCCCCATCGCCCAGGGCCGCTTGGCTCGCCTCGCGGGTGATCTGGGCAACGCCTTCGCGCTTCAGCGTGAACGCCAGGCGGTCCAGCCACTCCCACAGCCTCTCCTGGCTGCCGGCAGCCTCCTCAGCCGTCACGCGGCGCAGCAGCAACGGAAGGGCCCGCTCCACCAGCAGCTTGGCCAGAGCGCCGGCCGAGAGCTTGTGACCGTCCAGGCAGATCTCGGCCACCACGCGCAAGAACAGGGGGATGCGCACCAGGTCCCACAGCGCCGGGTTCGACTCCAGTTGGCGCAGCAACCAGGTGACCACCTCCGCCGGCAACAGCTCGTCCAGATACTTGCGGATGGCAGCGTCGGTCAGGGGCAGCATCTCAGCCACCACCACACCGTCCAACAGAGCCCGGTAGGTGGGCAGGCTGGTTTCACGGCAGGCCAGCACACAGACTCGCTGCGACTCCGTTCCATTCTCCAGCCACGACTCGATCTCGGCCAGGGCATAGGTATCGGTCACCAGGTCCAGGTTGTCCAGGAAGAGGGAGACCGGCTGCGACCGCAGGAAAGCCCGCACATCCTCCGCGTCGAGGTGGAGCTGACAAGAGGCAAAGGTGCGCTGCAGCAGGTCCACCAGGCGCACGCCGCGTTGGAGCCCTTGCAGGTCCACGTAGAACGGCACCCGCGGCTCCGTCGCTCCGCCATCCTTCAGCCAGGCTTCGCCCATGTCCCGAGCCAGCCGCTGCAGCAGCGCCGTCTTGCCTTGACCTGGACCGCCGCTGACTACCAAGCGGCGGTTGCGCTGCAGCACCTCGCCCACCGTCCGCGGCAGGCAGCCGGCCTGCTCGCCCCGCAAGCGCAGTTGCGGCTCCAGGTAGGGCGCCTCCCACGAGAGCTTCTGCTGGCCCTGAAGATGGAGAAGATAGCGCTGAAGAACCTGTGTACTGAGAGCTGCCATGCAACACCCCCTCACAGCGTAGTGAGCATCCAGAAGGCGGCCAAGCAGATGAGGACGCCGGTGATGCACAGGAATACCCCCACCCCTACTGCCGTGCGCACCAACTGGCTGATGGCCTCGATGAGTCGCGCCGCCGAATCGATGATGGGCGAGATGGCTGCGTCGTCGAACGCCCGCGTGCCCAGGCGGGTCGCCTGCGCCGAAAGACTCTTGAGTGCCGTCTGGTACTCGCGGCTCAGGATCGTCCACAGCCCGGCGCCGCACGAGGCCAGCCCCAGAAGGA
>JAAYZY010000245.1 GCA_012514615.1 Chloroflexota bacterium
CCACCGTGCCCACGCTGACAACCAGAAGGGTCGCAATGAGAATCAGGCTGAGAATCGCACGCTTGTTCATCTGTTCACCTCTCTGTGGTCTCTTGTGCTGTCAGGACAACTGTGCTTCTCCAGACGCATCCCCTTTGAACTCGCTCCGGTAGACCCATTTTGTCCGTTGCACACCCCTCCTTTGCCTGTGTGAAGATGGCGCTCACCTTAGCTCAACCCCTTCTCTAGCTGCGAAGATGCTAACGAGCGCAGCGGAACCCCAGGTCGTCATTGGCGGCGGTGGGCAGCGTGCTGTTGCGGAAGAACGTCTGCACCTGGGTCTTGTCGCTGAACCACCCCCCGCCACGGTTGACGCGGAACTTCTCGCCCATGTACTGGTCTTTGTAACTGCTGCCAGCGTACGGCTGATACCAGGTGGCCGTCCATTCGGCCACGTTGCCGGCCATATCCATCGCCCCAAAGGGGCTGGCCCCGCCGGCCAGGGTACCCACCGCCAAGGTGCTGCGGTAGGCCGCCTCGTAGCCGTTGACGATCTCCTCGTTGAAGTCGTTGCCCCAGGGGTAGCGACGGCCGTCGGCGCCGCGGGCGGCCTTCTCCCATTCTTGCTCTGTGGGCAGGCGCTTGCCGGCCCAGTCGCAGAAGGCTGAGGCGTCTTCCCAGCTCACTTTGACCACCGGGTGCTGCTCCTTGCCCTGGGCAAAGTAGTCCCGCCAACTCCCTTCCTTGGCCTTCTCCGAGGTAGTCTGGTGGTTGGTGGCCTTGACAAAGGCATCGAACTGCTGGTTGGTCACTTCATACATGTCGATGGAGAACGCCGGCAGGTTGATGGTCTGCCCCGGGCCGGCCGCCTGTTGATCGACGCTGCCAAACGTGAAGTCGCCCGCCGAAATCTCTACCATGGGCGCCTCGACTGGCCCGGCCGGCGCGGAGGTGGCCGGGGGTGGCGCCGACGTGGCTGTGGCGGCCGGTTGCGCCGCCGACTGGGTGGGCGGCGCCGAGGTGGCCGTGGGCGACACAGCGGTGTTGGTGGGCGCGGGTGTGGGCGAAGGCCGCGGCGTATTGGTGGGGGCGATGGTGGCCCCCAGCGCCACCGTGGCTCCGCCGATGAGCTCGCTGGTGGGTTGGGGACGCTCTGCCGAGGTCGCCGTACCCTGGGCCGTGGTGGCCGGCTGCGTGCTGTCGCTGCTGGGTGGCTGGGTTGCCGGAGCCCCAGAGCAGCTAGCTACGGCGAGCATCAGGGCGACTGCAACAAGACAAACAACAACGGGCCGAATAGGCATGGTTATTCCTCCTGAACGAGTTCTCCCCTTCTGGGCAGCAACCAGCCCGCCCCCGCAGGGCCCGAGGCATCAGCCATCGGATCTCTTGCAGGCACGGTGGGCTTTGGTCCACAGTCGTCTTCTGCACATGGTTGCGGCACCCCTGTTGGCGGCACGCCGCAGGGCGATGGGGAGAGAATCAACCCACTAAGTATTATACTCCAAGTACGGGCGATCCGCAAACCTTTCGCCCTCGCAACCCTATCGGTTTTGCCGCACAGGGCCGCCCGTGCTACAATAGTCGGAGACTCGCAAGGTGCAACGAAGTCGTCCCATGCGAAACAGGCCGTACCGACCCTTTCCACGTATCCCAACCCGAGGAGGAAGTGACAAGATGAACGGCGCGGATTTGCTGGTGCAAGCGCTGCGCGAGGCTGGTGTGGAGTTCATCAGCGTGCTGGCGGGCAATGGGACCAACCCATTTATGGACGCCTGCCGCCGAGGCGGCATCCGCCTGGTGGACACCCGCAACGAACAGACAGCTGCCTACATGGCAGACGCCTACGGCCGCCTGACCGGCCGGGTGGGGGTCTGCCTGGTGAGCGCGTCGGTGGGCCACGCCAACGCCCTCATCGGCTGCGTGAACGCCTACTTCGATGGCTCCCCCATGCTGCTGATCAGCGGCGAGAGCGACGAGCGAGACTCTGGGTTGTGCAAGTTCCAAGAGATGCCCGAGCAGGTGGACATGGCTACCCCGGTGTGCAAGTATGCCCGCCGCGTGGTGGAGCCCCAGAAGCTCGCCTTCTACCTGCACGAGGCCCTCAACGCCGCCACCAGCGGTCGCCCAGGCCCCGTGCACCTGACCATCCCCATGGATGTCTTCGCTGCCCCGGTGGATCCCGCCAAGGCGCCCCACAAGGCGGCCCCGCAGGCGCGGGTGCAGCAGCACGCCGCTGGCGACGCCGGCTTGGTGGCCCAAGCCTCGGCCATGCTGGCCGAGGCGAAGCGCCCCCTCTGTGTGGCGGGCTCCGGCGCCTTCTACGCCGACGCCGGCAAGGCCCTGGCGGCGTTCGCTGCCCTCACCGACATCCCCGTGGTGGTGCCTATCTGGGAGCGCAGCGTGGTGGACGAGCCCCTGCCCCAGTTCCTGGGCGTCATCGGCGCGGCCAGCGGCGAGCCGCCCCTCTTGGCTGACGCCGACCTGTTGCTGATCTTGGGGGTGACGCCGGACTACCGCCTGAGCTACCTCCAGCCGCCCAAGGTGCGCCCGGACCTGCGCATCGTGCGCGTGGACGTGGACCCGGTGGAGCTGCACCGCCGTCGGGAGCCGGATGTGGCGATCCAGGGCGATATCCGCTCGGTGCTGGAAGGGCTGACCGCAGCCATGCGGCAGGGCAAGGCCCAGCCCAAGAGCGACTGGATGGCTGAAGCCCGCAAGCGCGAACGCGCCTTCCGGGCCCGCTGGTTAGAGCGCCCCGCCCCGGCTGAGCCCATGACCGGCCGCCACGTCATCGATGCCCTGCGGCCCTTCGCCAACCGCGACGACGTCCTGTTCTTGGTGGACGGCGGCAACATCGGCCAGTGGGCGCACATGGCCCTGGCCGATCGCTACCCCTCCCGCTGGCTCACCTGTGGCGCCAGCGGCGTGGTGGGCTGGGGGATGGGAGGCGCCATGGCCGCTCGCTTGGCCCACCCCGACCGCCCGGTCATCCTCCTCTCCGGCGACGGCTCCATCGGGTTCAACATCGCCGACCTGGAGTCGGCCACGCGCCACCACCTCCCGTTTGTGGTGGTCTTGGCCGACGACAAGTCCTGGGGCATCGTGCAGACGGGCCAAGAGAAAGCCTACGGCAAGGACTGCCTGATGGCCTGCCAGTTGGGGCCGGTGCGCTACGACCTGGTGGCCGAGGGATTCGGCTGCCGCGGCGTGCGGGCGGAGACGCCGCAAGCCCTGCAGCAGGCCATCGACCAGGCCCTGCAGGCCGGCTGCGTCACGCTGATCCACGTGCCTATCCAGGTGCTGGCGCCCTCCGACTTGCCGCAGTAGACCGGCGGTTCACGGGACAACAAAAGGCCCCAGGCGCAACGCCTGGGGCCTCTTTCGTGCTAGAGGTTCAGCAGAGAGGAGCGGTTATTTGCTGATGGCGTTGTAAGCGCCCTGCCACTCTTTGCCGAACAGGTTCTCCACCACCGCCACCAGCGGCTGGTTGGCGTGGATGTAGACAGAGCCTTCCCAGTTGTAACCCAGGGGAGGGTCGTTGACCCGGGTGTTGTACTTCCAGACCTTCTCGCCGCCCACCGTCTGGCCGGTCAGCGAGTAGCTCAGGTTGCCGTTGCGGTCGTAGAAGTAGACGTCGAAGGTGGCCGTGCTGCCGCTGGTGTTCTGCAGGCGGATGAGGCTGTTGCGCTCCCAGGCGGAGCCGACCTTCTTCTGGTACACCGCCGGCAGGTAGACGTCAGTGCCGGCCGTGGCGCTGCTGACGCCCAGGGTGGCCGCAGACTGGCTGTTCTGGGCGCGGGTGGCGATGACGCCCACCACCACCGGGATGTTGGATTCCACGATCACCGAGCCGGTCCAGGTGCCGCCCAAGACCTCGAAGACCGCCGCCGCCACGTCGCCGCCGCTGCGGGTGTTGTAGCCCTTGGCCGCGCCGGGGCCCACGCTCTGGCCGGTGATGGTCAGGTCGATGGCGCCGGTGTCACCGTTCACATACTTCAGCGATACGTTGGCCGTCTGCGTGGTGCTGGGGTTCTGCACCGTGACGATGGAGAACTCTTGCCACTTGGCGCCGGTGGTGCGCCGCGCCGCGGAGGCCGCGAAGACCTTGGCGGCGGCGGTGGACGAGCCGTTCATCACCACGGCCCAGTTGCTCCAGTGGTTGGTCATTACGGTGACGATGGGCCGATCAGAGGTGATGACCACCGAGCCGGTCCAGTTGCCGTTGCTGTTGAAGTAGGCCGAGTTGGTCCACACCGGCGTCTTGGAGCCGGGCTTGTTCAGCTCGTAGGTGCGCTGCGCCTGAGCCGGCACGCTGTCGGTGATGGTGAAGTCGGTGACGCCGCTGCGGTTGATGTACTTCATGGTGATGTTGGCCGCGCCGGCGGTGTCCACGTTCTGCACCGAGAAGCGGGAGAACTGCAGGTTGGGGTTGTAGACCAAGTAGGGCAGGAACGCCTCGGTAGAGCCTGCTTCGTAGCCGGCGTACTGATCGCCGGTCACACGGTCGTTGGCCGAACCGTTGGTCCAGACCACGTTGACCACCGCGGCCAGTTCCTTCTCCGAGGAGACCACGGCCGAGCCGATCCAGCCGTCACCCAAGCCAGAGGTAGCTGCGCTGAACTCGCCCGCAGCCAGCGGCTTGACCGACTTGAAGACGGTCTTCTCCACGCCGCCGGACTGGTTGATGTAGTCCACGTTCACCGTAGCCGCCGGATTGCCGGTGTTGGTGTCGGTGTTCTGGACAATGATGTCGGTGTTGCCGGTGCCGGGGTTCGGGTCGGCAGCCAGGGCAGGCACGACGCTCATGACCACAAACACCAGCGCCAAGAACAGGGACAAAGACTTCTTCATGTTCGACCTCCTGAACAGAGTATGGAGATTTGGGCTGCATAGGCAGGCGCGTCGGGCGCGCCCGGCGCTCCGTACGGGAACAGCATACACCGACACGGCTGCCGGGGTCAATACCACCTTTGGGTTATTGGGGGGTATTGGGCTCAGGGTACGTAGCCGCGCTGCCAGAGATAGCGGTAGTTCTCCAGGGCATCCAGGCCGGGGTTTAAGCTGGTGTGGTCCTGCGCCACGAAGACCCAGCCGTGGAACTCCCGCCCCATGGCCTCCAGGCAGCCTTCGACGTTCAGCCCCGCATTCCCCTTGCCCAGCTCGATGAAGCGCTGCAGGCGGCCGGTCTGGGGGTCCACGAGCACATCCTTCAGGTGGCCGCCGCAGATGCGTTGGCCGTAGCGCTGGAGCGAGGGCAGGGGGTCCCAGCCAGCCGCACGGGCGTGACCCAGGTCGGGGTAGTAACCCACCGCTGCGGTGTGCTCCATGAAGTAGTCCAGCTCGTCTTCCTGCTCCACCGGCGTGCCCAGGTGGTTGTGATAGCCGGCGCGCACGCCGTGGTCAGCCACGCGGCGGGCCACTTCGTCGCAGGCGCGGCAGAGGGCCTGCAGCTCTTCGGCCGATGGCTTGCCCCCGGCCGGCCGTCCGAATGGGCCGCACAGCATCATCTGGCGCACGCCCATCGCCTGGGCGAAGCGGGCCTGGGCCGTCGCTGCCGCCACGTCGAACGTCGGGCCGTGGGCGACCAACGGCAGCGACTGGAGCTGCAAGCCGTAACGGCCCAGGATGGCCTGGCATTCCTGGGGCGTCCCCAGGGGCCAGCGCGAGCCGATCTCCAGGCCCACGAAGCCGGCCAGCGCCACCTCCCGCAGCACCAAGGGCAGCGAGAACTGGCTTCCCGTGTCGTCCCCG
>JAAYZY010000246.1 GCA_012514615.1 Chloroflexota bacterium
AGAGCGCGTCCTCTTCGCCGGCGACTGCTTCGTCAACGGCTACCACCCCTACATGGCCCAGGCCAACACCCGAGATTGGCTCAAGGCGCTGCGGCTGATCCGCCAGATGCCGCTGGATGTCATCGTGCCCGGGCACGGCCCCCTCTCCACCAAGGAAAACACCAGGGTGCAGTCCGACTACATCCGCACCGCCCGACGCAAGATCCGCTTGCAGATGCAGGCTGGCAAGAGCAAGGCCGAAGCCACCACCCCCCTGGTGGACGAGCTGCTGCCGCTCTTCTCCAAACCCACGGGGCGGCGAGACCGCTTGCAGTCCAAGATCCGCGCCGGCCTGGGCAAGATCTACGACGACCTGCGGGCGGAGAACGCCGAGCGCGAGCGAGACAACAGGAAGAAGGCCAACCGCCGCTAGAGGGCACTTCCTCGGTGCGAGTCCCGGTATCCTGCTGAGCTGTCGACACTTGACAGCCGGCAAGCCCTGTGGTACACTCTCCCAAGAAACATCAGATGTTCTGTTGTTCTGCAGGCCGCTGGTCGGCGGTCTGCCCCGGGAGGGACCTCCGTGCCTGTGCAGATGCTTCCGCGAGACCCCTTGACGAACCGGGTCATCAAGAGTTTGCAGGAGATGATCTGGAAAGGCGAGTTGGCTCCGGGGGAGTTTCTGCCTTCGCAGCAAGAACTGGCCAGCCAGTACGGCGTGGGTCTTTCCACCATCCGCGAGGCCATGAAAGCCCTCTCCCTCCTGGGCCTGGTGGAGATCCAAGCCGGCCGGGGCACCCGCGTGCTGCCGGATGCGCTGAAGGTCCTTCACAACGCTGCGGCCCTGCGCACCTCCTTTGACTCGGTGAACCCGGCGGAAGTCTACGAAGCCCGGGCCGTCATCGAGGTAACCCTGACCCACATGGCTGCCCAGCGCGCCGATGCCGACGACATCGCCGCCATCGCCGCCGCCCTGGACGAGATGCGGGAGAACCTCGGCGATGACCGGGCCTTTGCCCAGGCCGACATGCGCTTCCACCTGGCAGTGGCCCAGGCCAGCAAGAACCAGATCCTGGCTCAGCTTTACCATCTGACCCGCAGCCTGTTGGAGGAGATCATCGAGGAGGTCAACGCCGTGCCGGGCGTCAAGGTGCGGGCCCTGAAACGACAGAGCGACATCTTAGAGGCGATCCGGGCCGGCGACCCAGAGCGAGCACTGGCGTTCGCCGAGCAGCACATGACTGACATCGGGGCGTACTTGGGGGCCCCGCTGACGGCCCAGAACGGCTAGGGACCGCTTCTAGCCGCCGTTGTCCCGAGTGTTGTCCATGCACAGCCGGGCAGTACGAACCATATCACGCAGGAGAGACATGGAATGAAAGTGCTACTTTCGGGAAACGAAGCCATCGCCCGTGGGGCCTACGAGTATGGCGTCCAGGTGGCCACCGGCTACCCTGGCACGCCCAGCTCGGAAATCCTGGAGAACGTGGCCCGCTACAAAGAGATCTACTCCGAGTGGTCCGTCAACGAGAAGGTGGCCATGGACGCGGCCATCGGCGCGGCCTATGGCGGCAAGCGCTCCATGACCACCATGAAGCAGGTCGGCATGAACGTGGCCGCAGACTCGTTCTTCTATGCCGTCTACACCGGCCTGAACGCTGGCCTGGTCATCGTCACGGCCGACGACCCGGGCATGTTCAGCTCTCAGAACGAGCAGGACAACCGCCACTACGCCCCCTTCGCTCGCCTGCCCATGCTGGAGCCGGCCGACAGCCAAGAAGCCAAGGACTTCATCGGCCTGGCCTTGGATATGTCGGAAGAGTGGGACACGCCGGTGCTGTTCCGCACAGTGATGCGCATCTCCCACTCGGCCACGCCGGTGGAGCTGGGCGAGCGCACCGCAGACGACGCTACCCCCACCCCGCCCATGCACCGCGATCCGCACAAGTTCGTCTCCACGGCCATGTGGGCCAAGAAGCGCCGCCCGGTGGTGGAAGCGCGCATGGTCAAGCTGGCTGAGGTGGCCAGCAGCATGCCCATCAACCGCATCGAGTGGGCCGAGCGCAAGCTGGGCATCATCACCAGCGGGCCGGTCTACCACTATGCCAAGGAGATCTTCCCCACGGCGTCGTTCTTGAAGCTGGGCATGACCTACCCGCTGCCTCACGCCATGATCCGCGAGTTCGCTGCCGGCGTGGAAGAGCTCCTGGTCATCGAAGAGCTGGACCCGTTCATCGAGAACCAGGTCAAGGCCATGGGCATCGCCTGCCGCGGCAAAGACATCTTCTCCAACATGGGCGAGCTGACCACGGAGGTCATCGAGCGCGACGCGGCCCGCGTGGGCCTCATCCCCCAGGAAGCCGTGCGGGGCGCCCGACAGATCGTCACTGAAGAGCTGCCCAACCGCTCCCCGATCCTCTGCCCGGGCTGCCCGCACCGCAGCACCTTCTTCAACCTGAACAAGATGAAGAAGGTGGTGGTGGCTGGCGACATCGGCTGCTACAACCTGGGCGCGCTGCCGCCCTTCAACGCCACCGACAGCATGGGCGCCATGGGCGCCAGCGTGGGCGTGGCGCACGGCTTCGACCTGGCCAAGATCCCCGATCCCTTCCTGGCGGTGATCGGCGACTCCACCTTCTTCCACTCTGGCCTCTCGCCCCTGATCAACATCGTACACAACAACGGCAAGGCCACCACGGTGATCTTGGACAACCACACCACAGCCATGACCGGCCACCAGGACGCCCCCAACGTAGACTACAAGCTGGGCGGCGAACCGGCGGCCAAGATCGACATCGAGACGGTGGTGCGCGCTGTGGGCGTGAAGGACGTGCACAAGGTAGATGCCTTTGACGTCAAGGCAGTGGAGAAGGCGTTCAAGGATGCCCTGGCCTTCGACGGCCCGTCGGTGGTCATCGTGGACGGCCCCTGCTACTTCGTCGGGCCCGGCTCCCGCGGCACCTACGAGGTGGACACCGACACCTGCATCGCCTGCGGCACCTGCTTCCGCCTGGGCTGCCCGGCCATCATCCAAGATGAGGCAGTCAACCCCAAGACCGGCAAGCACAAGTCCAAGATCGACCCGGTCCTCTGCGTGGGCTGCGACATGTGCGCGCAGGTCTGCCCCACCAAGGCCATCCATTTCAAGGGCGACAACTAAGGGGAGGAGCGACGCACCGTGGAAACTGTGAACTTTCTCATTACCGGAGTAGGCGGTCAGGGGACCGTCCTGGCCAGCGACATCATGGCCGCCGTCGGTGTGGCGGCGGGTTACGACGCCAAGAAGTCGGACATCCTGGGCCTGGCCGTGCGCGGCGGCGCGGTGGTGGGCCACGTGCGCTGGGGCAAGGTGGTCTATTCACCCATCGTGCCGGAGGGCCGCGTGGACTACCTGCTGGCTTTCGAGAAGCTGGAAGCCCTGCGCCACATCAACCAGCTCAAGGAAGGCGGGACGGTGCTGGTGAACCAGCAGCGCATCCAGCCCATCACCGTGAGCAGCGGCCTGGCCGAGTACCCCAGCGAAGCGGCCATGGACGAGGCCCTGGGGAAGGCCACCCCCCACGTGTACAAGGTGCCCGGCCTGCAGATCTCCCAGGAGATCGGCAACACCCGGGTCTTGAACGTGGCCATGATGGGCGCGCTGTCGGCCGTCCTGTCGGTCAAGACCGAAATCTGGGAATCGGTGCTGGCGGAACGGGTGCCGGCCAAGTACCGGGAGCTCAACATCAAGGCGTTCCGCACCGGTCGGGAGTGGCTGCTGAACCACCGCTAGGCTCTAGCGGCAGAAGAGCATAAGGAGAAGGACGATGCGTATCTTCGTCATCAACCCCAACACCAGCGAGAGCGTCACCGAGCACCTGCGCCGCGAGCTGAGCAAGATCAAGAGCCCGCAGACCGAGCTGACCGTGGTCAACCCGGAGCACGGCCCGGTCTCCATCGAGTCGGTGTACGACGAGACGTTGGCCGGCCCGCCCACCCTGGAGCTGGTGAAGAAGGCCAACGAGGAAGGCTACGACGCCATCCTCATCGCCTGCTACTCCGACCCGGCCCTGGACGCAGCCAAAGAGGTCTCTGACATCCCGGTCATCGGCATCGAAGAGGCCACCATGCACCTGGCAGCCACCCTGGGGCACAAGTTCGGCGTCACCACCACCTTCCGCAACCGCATCGCCGTGCGGGAGCTGCACGCGGCCTACCGCGCCGTGGAAGGCGCCTACGGCGGCACCCTGGTCACCAACATGTCGGTGCTGGAGATGGACGCCGACCCCGAGCAGGCCAAGGCCCGCATTCTGGAGCTGGCCCGCGAGGCGGTGGAACGGGACCACATCGAGGTCATCATCCTGGGCTGCGCCGGCCTCAGCGGCTACGCCGCGGATATCGAGCGGGAGCTAGGCGTGGTGGTCCTGGATCCTTCGGCGGTGGGCCTGAAGACGGCCGAGATGGTCGCTTCCTTGGGCCTGAAGCACAGCAAGGTGGCGCGCTTCCAGAAGCCTCGCCCCAAGCTGATCAAGTAGCGTTCTGCCCAGCAAGACCGGGCACGGAGATCCACAGACGGTTGTCGCAGCGGCTGTCCCCAGGCCATGGTTGTGAGGGGGCGCAGCGGCCGAAGGATCTTGGGTACTGCGTAGGCACAGACAGGGACAAGATGCTTCACCCCGAACATCGCTCGGGAGAGGGTTCGCAGAGCGCCACAAACCATCGGCTTGCGGGGCAGCCGCTGCGCTACATGTGCAGCGGCTGTGCCGCGCCAAGAGAGAGCCTTCCATGCTAGATGCCGCCATCTTGAAGAGCCTGCAGGAGATCGTGGGCCGACCGCACGTCCTCACCTCACCAGAAGACCTCATCGCCTACTCCTACGACGGCACCACCAGCGAGCACCGTCCCCAGGCCGTGGTCTGCCCGGCCTCCACGGCCGAAGTGGCCGCGGTCTTGGCGGTGGCTCACACCCACGGGCTGCCTGTCACGCCCCGCGGGATGGGCTCGGGGCTGGCCGGCGGCTCGGTGCCAGGCCAAGGCGGCCTGGCCCTGCCTCTCACCCGCATGAACCGCATCCTGGAAATCGACAAGGCCAACATGACCGCCACCGTGGAAGCAGGCGTGGTCACCGCGGACCTGCAGGCCACGGTGGAGGCGCAAGGCCTCTTCTACCCGCCGGACCCGGCCAGCATCCGCCAGTCCACGGTGGGCGGCAACGTGGCCACCAACGCCGGCGGGCCGCGCTGCGTCAAGTACGGCGTCACGCGGGATTACGTGCTGGGCCTCACGGTGGCCCTGGCCGATGGCCGCACCCTGCGCCTAGGCGGCAAGTACGTCAAGAACGTCACCGCCGGCAACCTCATGCACCTCTTCGTGGGCTCCGAAGGGATCCTGGGCGTGGTCACCGAGGCCACGGTGCGCCTGTTGGCCCAACCGCAAGAAGTGCGCACCGCCCTGGTGGTCTTTCCGCATCTCGACGACGCCAGCGTGGCCATCCAGCGCACCCTGCGCAGCGGCGTCGTCCCCTCCACCATCGAGATGATGGACCAGACTACCATCAACACGGTGGAAGAGTACATGCACCTGGGCCTGCCGTTGGAAGCCGAGGCGCTGCTCATTGTGGAAGTGGACGGCCAGGGAGCCGCCGAGGTGGAGCAGGCCATGCAGACCGTGGCCGATACCTGCCGGGCCTTCGGCGCATCGGAGGTGCGCGTGGCCGCCGACGAGGCCCAGCGCAACGCCCTGTGGCAGGCCCGTCGGGCCGTAGGGCCTTCCGTCTCACGCCGGGCCCCAGACGTGCAGGGCGAAGACATCTCCCTGCCCATCAGCGCCATCCCCGAAGCGATCCGCCGCATCAACGGGCTGCCGGCGCGCTTCGGCCTACCCATGGTCATCTACGGCCACGCCGGCGACGGCAACCTGCACCCCAACATCCTCTTCGACCGCCGCAACCCGACCCACCCGCCCATCGTCGAGCAGATGATCGAAGAGGTCTTCCGCATCGCCGTAGAGCTGGGCGGCACCCTCTCGGGGGAGCACGGCATCGGCACCAGCAAGCAGCGCTTCATGGGCCTGGCCTTGGGGCCAGAGGTCCTGCAGGCTCTGCAAGAAGTGAAACAGGCCCTGGACCCCAAAGGCATCCTCAACCCGGGCAAGGTCTTCCCCCCGGAGATGCTCACGTCGGGCCGCGGCCAAGCCTGAGCGGTGCGGCGTGTCGACTGCCGACGGTTTTTTGCCAGAGATGCGATAAGTTGCTATAGTGGAGCGTGACGGCCTACGACGACAGGCAGCAGGAACAGGTGACTTCTTAAGGAGAAGGAAATGGCAGAGACGTTTGACGTTCTCATTCGCGGCGGGATGGTGGTAAACGGCTCCGGCATGCAGCGGGCGGACGTCGGCATCCGCGGTGAGAAGTTAGCCGCGGTGGCCGCCAACCTGGAGCCCAAAGCAGCCAAGAAGGTAGTGGATGCCACAGGCCACTATGTGCTGCCCGGGGCGGTGGATGTGCACGTCCACCCGGTCTACCTGGACAACATCCACGACACCTCCATCAGCGGCGCTTTCGGCGGCACCACCACCATGATCCACTTCGCCTATGCCCGGCCAGGGCAGGGCCTGGTGGAGATGGTCAAGAAGTTCCGCGACGACGGTCTGGCCAACTCGGTGACCGACTTTGGCTTGCACGGCGGCATCTTCGAAGCCTCCGAGCAACTGAAGGAGCTGCCAGAGGTGTTCAAGCTGGGCGTTACGTCCTTCAAGGCGTTCATGACCTACGCCAAGCTCAAGTGGATGACCGACGACTACTGGCTCATGGCGCTATCCGACATGCTGGGCCAGTTGGGCGGCCTGCTCATGGTGCACGCTGAGAACGGCCTGGCCACCGACTACCTGGAAGACAAGTACAACGGCATGGGCATGTCGGCGCTGGAAGTCTTCACCCGCACCCGGCCCGACATGCTGGAGGCCGAGGCGGTCAATCGCTCCATCGCCATCGCCAAGGTGGGCGGCTGCCCCCTCTACATCCCGCACCTGAGCACGGTGAAGGCCCTGGAGCCGATCCGCCGCTGGCGGGCCGCGGGTCAGGTCGTCTACGGCGAAAGCTGCCCGCAGTACCTCACCCACACCGAAGCGATCCTGGGCAAGGTGGGCCCCCAGGCCAAGATCGGCCCGCCCATCCGCACCGCCGAAGACCGTGAGGGCCTGTGGCAAGGGATCATGGATGGCACCATCGACACGGTGGCCAGCGACCACGCCCCCAAGCCCAAGGAGATCAACGACGACTTCTTCAATGCGCCCTACGGCTCGCCGCAGGCTGAGACGGTGCTCACCCTCACCTACGACGGCGGCGTGAACACCGGCCGCATCAGCGTGCCGCGCCTGGTGCAGTTGGTCTCTGAGACGCCGGCCAAGATCTTCGGCTACTACCCGCGCAAGGGCGCCATCGCCGTGGGCTCCGACGCCGATGTGGTGCTCTACAACCCCACCGAGCGCTTCACCATCTCCCAGTCCAACCAGCACTCCAAGTCCAACTACACGCTCTACGAAGGGCACGAGGTGCTGGGGCGGCCGGTCTGGGTGATGCAGAGGGGCCATGTGGTGGTGGAAGACGGCCAACTGCGCGTCCAGGGCGGCCAGGCTCAGTTCCTGCCGACTCAGGTCGCCACCAAGGGCCTGTAAGCTTGCACCGTGGACCATGACGGTCACAGAACAGAACGAGGAGGTATCGAATTGGCTGAGCAAGTGATCAACCTGACCCGCGGCGTCCCGCCGCCCGAAGTCTTCCCCACAGAAGAGATGGTCTCCTGCGCGGGCGAGGCCCTGCGTCGGGACCCCAGCGTGCTCTTGCAGTACGGCAGCGCGCAAGGCTATACCCCACTGAGGGAGTGGCTGGGCCAGCAGAACAACGTGTCCCCCAGTCAGATCCTCATGGGCAACAGCTCGCTGGAGCTGTTCGCCTTCCTCACCCAGGTGGTGGTGAAGCCCGGGCAGCGCGTGTTCGTGGAATCGCCGTCATACGACCGCTCCATCACGCTCATTCGCCGCGCTGGCGGCGAGGTGGTGGGCATCCCCCTGGAAGGCGACGGCGTGAACCTCGACGCCTTGGAAGCGGAACTGAAGAAGGGTGTGCCATCCCTGTTCTACCTGATCAGCGACTTCCAGAACCCCATGGGCGTCACCACTGGGGCTGCCAAGCGGGAGCGCATCGTCGCCCTGGCCAGGCAGTACGGCTTCTGGGTGGTGGAAGACGCGCCTTACCGCTCGCTGCGCTACCGCGGCCAAGAGGCGCCCACCCTCCTTTCCATGGCTCCCGATCGCGTCTTGCACATGTCGTCGTTCTCCAAGGTGCTTTCGCCGGGCGTGCGCCTGGGTTACCTGATCGGCCCGGCCGAGATGGTGGCCAAGCTGACCGCCTGGGCCGTGGATACCTACATCGGCCCGGTGCTGCCCACCCAGGGCATGGTCTACGAATACTGCCGCCGCGGCCTGCTGGGCACCAACATCGCCCGGCTGAAGGAAGTCTACCGGCCGCGTCTGGAAGCGACCTTTGCCGCTCTGGAGCGGCACCTGCCGGGGACCACGTGGTCCACGCCGGAGGGCGGCTTCTTCGTGGCCTTGCACCTGCCGAAGGGCAGCGACATCGAAACGCTCATGGGCCGGGCCGACGAGGCTGGCCTCAAGCTCAGCGACGGCCGGGGCTTCTTCCCCAACCCTGAAGACGGGCGGCGCTTCCTGCGCATCCCGTTCTGCAGCGTCAAACCGGACGATATGGACGTCGCCATGACCCGGTTGGCCAAGATCCTGTAAGCACCCCCTGCCCTTGGGGGCCGGCGCGCCGGCCCCCAAGCTACTTTGGACCCCATTCCTCAGGAGGAACAGACCATGTCCATTCTCTACGGTAAAGACATCCTGCGCACCGACACCCTCTCCGACGAAGAGCTGCAGTTGGTGCTGGAAACCGCGGCCCGCTTTGAGACTGTGCTTAAGGCTGGCGGCCGGCTCCAGAACATGGGCGGCAAGATCCTGGCCACCCTGTTCTTCGAGCCCAGCACCCGCACGCGCCTCTCGTTCGAGACAGCCATGCTGCGCCTGGGCGGTTCGGTCATCAGCGTCTCTGACCCCAAGACCTCTTCCGCGGCCAAGGGCGAGACCCTGGCAGACTCCATGCGCACGGTGGAAGGCTACGCCGACGCCATCGTCATCCGCCACCCCGAAAAGGGCTCGGCCCAGCAGGCCGCCGACGCCGTGGCCGTGCCGGTGATCAACGCGGGCGACGGCGCGGGCCAGCACCCCACCCAGGCCCTGCTGGATATCTACACCATCCAGAAAGAACGCGGTTCCCTGAACGGGCTGACCATGACCCTGGCTGGCGACCTGAAGAACGGCCGCACGGTCCACTCCCTCACCTACCTGCTCATCCGCTTCGGCGTCAAGCTCATCTTCCCCGCCCCCAAGGCCCTGGAGATGCCCGCCGAGATCACCGCAGACCTGCGCAAGCGCGGCGCCAACATCACCGAGACCCCCGACCTGGCTGGGGCCCTGCGGGATAGCGACGTGGTCTACATGACCCGCGTGCAGCGAGAGCGGTTCGCCGACCCGGCCGAGTACGAGCGGCTCAAGGGTGCCTACATCATGGACATGAACATGGTGCGCCAGTCCAAGAAGGGCCTGCTCATCATGCACCCCCTGCCCCGGGTGGACGAAATCACCACCGACGTGGATGCCTACGAGGGCGCCGCGTACTTCCGTCAGGCGGCCAACGGCATGCCGGTGCGCATGGCCCTGCTGGCCCTGATCACCGGGCAGGAATAGGGGAGCGCCGTCATGACGAAGAGACCTTTTCGCGATCTCTCGCCGCTGCTGAACCCCAAGGCCATCGCTGTAGTCGGCGCTTCAGAGCGGCCCGGCAGCGCCGGCCGGCTGGTGCTGGAGAACCTGCGCAATCTGGGGTTCCCCGGCTCGGTCTACGCCGTGCACCCGAAGAACAAGGAAGTGCTGGGCTTCCCCTGCTACCCCGACCTCAACTCCCTGCCTGGGCCGGTAGACTCGGTGGCAGTGCTGTTGGGAGCCGATAAGGTCCCTTCGATCCTGGAATCGGCGGTGCAGGCGGGCATCCGCGCCGCCTGGCTGCTGGCCAGCGGCTATAGCGAGTCGGGGCCTGAAGGCGTGGTCCGCCAGAAGGAGCTGGTCCGCTTTGCCCAAGAGACCGGCTTGCTGGTCTGCGGCCCCAACTGCATCGGCGTGGCCAACCTTGTGGATCGCTCGGCCACCTACAGCGTAGCCCTCAGCCCGGCCACCCGCGCCGGCGGCGTCTCTGCCGTAGTGCAGAGCGGCGCCGTGTGCCTAGGCCTGGCCAACGCCGCCCGCTTCGGGTTCCGCTACCTCATCTCCAGCGGCAACGAGGCGGTGCTGGATAGCTCCGACTACATCAGCTTCTTGGCCCACGACCCCCACACCAAGGTGATCATCGCCTTCTTGGAAGGGATCCGCCAGCCCCAGCGGTTCGTGGCCGCAGCCAAAGCCGCCGCGCAGCAGGGCAAGCCGATCCTGGTGCTCAAGGTGGGGCGTTCCGAAGCCGCGCAGCGCGCTGTGCAGGCCCACACCGGCAGCCTGGCCGGCTCCGACGCCGTCTACAACGAGGTCTTCAAGAAGCTGGGCGTGGTGCGCTTCGACACCCTGGACGAGCTGATGGAAGCAGCCGAGCTGTTCCTGGAGTGCCCTCTGCCCCAAGGCGAGGGCCTGGGGCTCATCAGTCTCTCCGGCGGGCAGTTGGGCCTGGTGGGCGACCTGGCCCAAGACCTGGGCCTGGTCTTCCCGCCCGTCTCACCCAAGGGGCGGGAAGCGCTGGAACAGATCCTGCCGCCCTACACCACCATCGGCAACCCCTTGGACGCCTGGGGCAGCGGCGACCTGGAGAACACCCTGCCGGCTTGTGTCAAGGTGATGGCCCAAGAAGAGGGCATCCACCTGCTGGCCGTGACCCGCGATACCCCGCCAGAAGTGGCCCCGCGGGAGGTGGAGCAGTCGGTGGCTGTGGCCAACGCCGCCGTGCGGGCAGCCCAAGAGACCGGGCGGCCAGTGATCATGTTCTCCAACCTCTCCACCGGCTTCGAGCCCCAGGTGAAGCAGGTGCTGCACGAGGGCGGCGTGCCCTATCTGCAGGGCACTCGGGAGACGCTGCGATCCCTGCAGGCGTTCCTGCAGTACGGCGAGTTCCGTCGACGCATGGGCCAGAGCTCGGCCGCGGGCATCCCGTCGCCGGCCAACCTGGCCCAGTGGCGAGAGCGGCTGCAGGCGGCGAAGGGCTCCCTCTCTGAGATCGAGGGGCGCGAGCTGCTGGCCGCCTACGGCATCCCCGGCCCCAAAGAGGCCGTGGCCGCCACCGCGGCTGAAGCGGTGCAGGCCGCCAAGG
>JAAYZY010000247.1 GCA_012514615.1 Chloroflexota bacterium
GCTGGCCTTGCGTCTGCAGGCGCTGACCCCCAGCCGGGAAGGGGGCCAGGGCGGCGGCTGGCTGGAATGCCGGGATGAGGATGCTGGCCAGCCGGCAGGGGCTGGCCCCATCTGGCCTGGCCGGCCGCTGGAGTGCCGAGGCGTGTGGCTGCGGCTGTTGGGCGCCGGGCCGTTGGTGACCGTGCGCGCTGCTGGCCCGGACGGGGCGGCCCTGGGGCTCCAGAGCTTCCCGGCCGGCGCGGCCGACGAGGTGGAGGCCGCCCTGCCGTTCTCCGCGCAGCAGACGGAGCAGACCTTCGCTGTGCCGGCAGCGCGTCTCAGCGCCCGCCTGGTGCTGCTCTCTGGCCCCGACGCGGCGCCGCGGTACCGCTTGGAGGTCTACGAAGGGCGAGAGCCGCGGCCCAGCTTGCAGGTGGAGCTGGAGGAGAGCGGCATTGTGGAGCTCCAAGGGGTGACGCTGCAGCTTTACCTGGGCAGCCACGCCTGGATCTCAGCGCACCGCCATTCGGCGGGGGATGCGCTGGTGGCGGTGGGCCTGTTGCTGGCCTGCTTGGGCGGGGCGCAGGCGGGCCGACGCCGGGGGGCGGCGTTGCTGGCCTCGACAGACGCCGCCACACAGACCTTGCAGGCTCCGGCAGGGGACCCAGGCTGGGAGCAGCCGGTGTTGGATGCCTTCGCCCGGCAGCCGGGGGCAGGGGCGAGGGCCTTGGCTCCCCTGGTGGCTCTGGTTGGGGGGCTGGCCCTGACCGGGATGCTTGGGGCGCGTGGTCTCCTCCCGTGGGGCTTCATGACCGGGGCTCTGCTGGCGGCTGGCTGGCTGGGGCTGGCCGCTTGGCCCTTGGCCAGCGAATGGCGGGGCGCCACTGCCCATTGGGGGGAAGCCTTGGCTGCGGCTGGCTGGCGTTGGCTCTCCATCGGCCTGACGCTGCAGGCGGTGGAGCGTTGGCTGCGCCATGGGCAGTTCTGGAGCGCAGAGCCGGCGGCGCTGCTGCCGGCGGCTTTGTGGCTGGCGGCTGGCGCGGGGTGTGGGGTGTGGCTGGTGGCTGGCAAACGGCCGCGCTGGCGTCGCTGGGCGCGCCTTGGGGTGGGCGCGGCGGCCTGGCTGCTGGCCGTGACTGCTGCGATGACTCTGGTCGGCTGAGAGGGGACACATGGTGGAGCAGGGAAGAGCGCACAACTGCATTGTCATCGGCGTGGCCGGCGGCACCGGTTCAGGCAAGACCACCGTGGCCCGAGAGATCTTGCAGCGGGTGGGTGCGCAGCGGATCGTCTACATCCAGCACGATTCGTACTACCGCGACCAGGCCGAAAAGCCGCTGGAGGAGCGGGCCAAGGTCAACTACGACCACCCGGACTCCCTGGAGAGCGAGCTGTTGGTGGAGCACCTCCAGCGGCTGAAGCGCGGAGACCCGGTGGAGGCGCCGTTCTACGACTTCACCACCCACACCCGGCGCCCGGAGACCCGCGTGGTGGAGCCGCGCCGCATCATTCTGGTGGAGGGGATTCTGATCTTTGCCGACCGCGCCCTGCGGGAACAGATGGATGTGAAGATCTTCGTTGATACCGACGCTGACCTGCGCTTCATCCGGCGACTGCAGCGCGATATCGAAGAGCGCGGCCGCACCATGCGCTCGGTAATCGACCAGTACCTCACCACGGTGCGCCCCATGCACCTGGAATTCGTCGAGCCCAGCAAGCGCTACGCCGACATCATCATTCCCGAGGGCGGGTTCAACGTGGTGGCGTTGGATCTGGTGGTGGCCCACGTGCTGGCCATGCTCAACGGGGACGGGGGATGTCCGCCTGGCCCCACCCCCTAGGATGCCAGGCAGCGTAGCACGTCTCGGTGCAAGAGGCCGTTGGTGGCCAGGCAGCTTCGCTGGACCGGCCCCCAGGGCACGCCGTCCCGGTGGCTGACCTGGCCGCCCGCCTCCAGCACCAGCAGGACGCCTGCCGCTGAATCCCACAGGTTGAGGGAGAGGTGCAGGTAGAGGTCCAGCCAGCCGGCGGCCACGTAGGCCAGGCCTAGCGCGGCTGAGCCCATGTTGCGCAAGGTCCCCGCCAGCGGGCTGATGCGCCCCAGGTACTCCACGATGTCCATCCGCTCCTGCGGCTGCCGCCCCCAATCGAAGCCGACCACCGCGCCGGCCAAGTGCGGCGTCCCGCTGGCCCTGAGCGGCGCGCCGTTGAGGGCGGCCCCCCCGCCGCGTTGGGCTGCAAACAGCCAGCGGCGCAACGGCTCATACACCACCCCCACCAGCGGCACCCCGTCCTGCAGCGCGGCCACGCTCACCGAGAAGACCGGCACGCCGTGGGCGTAGTTGGTGGTGCCATCCAGGGGGTCCACGACCCAGCAGATGCCCTGGTCTGGCAAGGGCACGTCGTGGAACGATTCCTCGCTGAGGAAAGCGTCCCTGGGGAAGAGCCGCTGCAGGTGCTGCAGCACCAGCTGTTCGGAGGCCACGTCGGCCTCAGTGACCAGGTCGCGCAGCCCTTTGTGGCGGATCTGGTGCGTCTGGCGGAAGAGGCGGCAGAGCTCGTCGCCGCCCAAGACGGCGGCTTGGCTGGCGGCTTCAAGGAGAGCGGAGAGGGCCTCGGCGGATGGCTGTTTGTCGGTCATTGGGCGGCTTCCTTTGTGCGGGTTGGCCGGTCGCTAGGGGGCCAATAGGGCGTCGGCTGCCTCTGCCGCCGTGCGGAGGGCCGCTTCGGCTTTCTCGCCGCGCAGGGCGGCGGCCACGGCCCCGTTGAGGAGCCCTCGGGCCTCGTTCCAGGCGGCCAGGCTGGGCTCGACGCGCCCATAGGGCAGCGTTTCGAAGGCGGCGCGGTACTGCGGATGGGCTGCCAGGTACTCTTGCATGGCCGGCAACGACAGGGCCGATTGCCGTACCGGGAAGTAGTTGGCGGCCATGGCCCAGCGGGCGGTGTTCTCCGGTTGGGTGAACCAACGGGTGAACAACCAGGCGGCCAACTGCTTCTCTGGGGTGGAGCGGAAGACAGTCCAGCTTGGACCGTAGGCCACCACCACGGGGCGGCCGGTGCTGCTGGGGAAGGGCGCTACACCCCACTGGAAAGGGCTTCCGGCGCTCTGGATCTCTTCTTGATAGTAGGGCAGACCGGCGCTGGAGCCGAAGGTGAAGAGTGCTCGGCCGGCGGTGAACGCGCGCTGATCGTCCAGATACTCCGCGGCTGCCTGGAGCCCGCCGGACGCCGCCAAGCGCTGCAGCATGGTCAATGCTTGGACGCCCGGGGCTCCCTGGAAGGCAGCCCGACCGTCGGTCGTCAGGAGCTCCCCGCCGCGGCTCCATACCCATCCGGCGAAGGTGGAGGCGCTGGCGCTGAAGGCATACCCCGTGGCGTCGTTGGCTGGGTCGGCGGCTCGCTGGCACATCTCCTCGAACTGGGTCCAGGTCTGTGGCGGGCCTTCGTAGCCCAGCCGCTGCAGCCATGTAAGGTTGTAGTAGAGGACGTCGGCGCTGCGGTAAGTGGGGAAGCCCATGAGCTGCCCCCCAGCCTCGGGCAAGCGGTCGGCGGCCAGGAAGGCGGGGAAAATGTCGGCCTGCTCCGCCGCCGAGAGCCCGAAGCGCTCGCTGGCTAGGTAGGGCTCCAGCGGCACGATGCCGCCAGTGCGGGCGTACAGTGCGGTCTGGTTGGCGTAGGCCACAGCCAGGTCGGGGGTCTGGCCGCCGTGGATGGCTTCCTGCAGGCGGCGGAAGATCTCCCCGTACGACCCGATGTAGACGGCCTGCACCTGGATGCCCCAGGCGTTGCCGGCGTTGAACTCTGCCGCCATGGCCTGCAGCGTCTCTCCGTGCATCTCCCTTGAGGTGTGCCAGAAGACGACCGTCTGACCCTGGGGGTCCACCTGGCCCAAGGGATCCGTAGGGCTGGGGCTTGGGCTGGGCGTGCGGGTGGGCCGGGGCGGCCTGGCAGTGTCGTCAAAGCTGGTCAGGGGCAGGCCCATGCCGGGGGCGGGCGTTGCGCCGGGCGAGGCCCAAGGCGACGGCGTCGAAGAGGGCGTGGCTGAAGGCGGTGGGACTGTGGCGGTGGGGACAGCGGCCGTGGCTGCCCGGATGGGGCGGGTGGCGACGATGGCCGGTGCTTCCCACGTGCCGCCCTGGTTGGCGAGCGTCGCGGAGGCAGGCCCCGAGAGCGATTCCAGCGCTGGCTCAGCCGTGGCTGTGGGCAGCGGCACGACGGGGGAGCGCTGCGGACGCAGCGCCGACCCACCCGCACGCCCCAAGACCACCACGGCCGCCAACGCGGCGAGCGCCAAGGCCCAAGCGCCCCTGCGGCTCACCATGGCCGGGCGCTCCAATCGGCAGAGAGAAGCGGGTAGGCTGGCAGGCGTTGAGTTGACATAAGGACTCCTGGGCAAGAACAGCCGAGTCGGCGGGCCAAGGCGCATTGTAACACAGGGGCCGGGTGGGGGCAAGGAGCCTTGGGAGCGGAAGCCGCACTCTGCGGGCTGCCTGAAGCCTTGCCTTGCCAGGCAAGGTGTGTTACAATGGAGGGCGAAGCGAGCTGCGATGGGGGAGGTGCTGTGGCTCGCACCGAGCGTGGATCGATGACCACGCTCGCTTTGTGCCTGAGCCCGTTTGAAGGAGGAGCTGCCATGGCCGAGAAGATCGCCCCGCGTGTGCCCCGGGGGATGCGCGATATCTTGCCGCAGAAGATGATCCTGCGGCAGTACGTGATGGGGGAGATCCGCCAGGTTTTCGAGTCGTTTGGCTTCGAGCCGCTGGAGACCCCCACCCTGGAGCTTTGGGACACCCTCATGGGCAAGTACGGCCCGGAGGCTGAGAAGTTGATCTACGAAGCGCAGCACGTGGGGGGCAAGGAACGCTTGGCTCTGCGCTATGACCTCTCGGTGCCGCTGGCGCGGGTGGTGGCCCAGTACCCCGACCTTCCCAAGCCGTTCCGCCGCTACCAGATCGCCCCGGTGTGGCGGGCCGAGCGGCCGCAGCGGGGTCGCTACCGCGAGTTCTACCAGTGCGACGTGGACGTGGTGGGGTCGCCCAGCATGCTGGCCGACGCTGAGGTCATCAACATCGTCTACGAGGCGCTGCATCGTCTGGGCTTCCGGGCCTACACCATTCACATCAACCACCGCAAGCTGATCACCGGCTTGGGGCAGTTCGCCGGCGTGCCCCAGGCGCAGCTGGGCAGCCTCTACCGGGCCATCGACAAAATGGAGCGGATCGGCGTGGACGGCGTGCGGGAAGAGCTGCTGCGGGCGGAGATCCCCGCGGAGGCCGCCGACCGGCTCCTGGCGCTGCTGCAGACCGAGGGCGACAGCCAGACGGTTCTGCAGGCGCTGCGGGCGGAGATGGCGAACTACCCCGTGGCCCTGCAGGGGCTGGATGACCTGGCGGAGTTGATAGGGCACCTGGAGGCGCTGGAGATCCCCCAGGACCGCTGCCGCCTGGACGTGGCCATGGTGCGGGGGCTGGAGTACTACACCGGCCCGGTGTTCGAGACGACCGTGGACGAGCCGCGGATCGGCAGCATCACCGGCGGCGGGCGCTACGACGAGCTGGTGGGGCTCTTCACCCAGACCAGCCTGCCAGCCACCGGCACCAGCCTGGGCATCGAGCGGATCATCGACGTGATGGACGAGTTGAAGATGTATCCGCCATCCCTGGGCGGCACGGTGGTGCAGGTGTTGGTGGCCCACTTCGGTGGGGAGACGCTGGCCAGCTCGTTGCAGTTGACCCAGGAGCTGCGCCGCGCCGGCTGGCCCACCGAGATCCCCTACGACGACAAGGCGGTGGGCGACCAGGTGCGCTACGCCCTGAAGAAGGGGATCCCCTACGTGGCCATCATCGGGCCCGACGAACTGCAGGCTGGCACAGTTGCCCTGCGCAACCTACAGACCCGGGAGCAGGTGGTGGCGCCTCGGGCTCAGGTGATAGCCCAACTCTTGGCCTGGAAGGGGGCGGCGGCCTAGCCCGCCTCTCGCTGAACGGGAGAGCCCAGCCATGGGCGGGCTCTTGCTGTTGAGGAGCGCCGAGGCCGGCTACCGTAAGGAGCGGATGACCTCGCCCAGCACGGCGCAGCCTTCCCGCATCTGCTCTGGCGAGACGTAGCTGAAGGGCAGGCGGAACTCCCGTTCGCCACCCTCTTGGGCGAAGAACTGCTGCCCAGGGGCAAAGGTCACCAGGCGGCGGCGGGCGGCCGCCAGCACGTCTTGGGTGCGCAGGGGCTGGGGCAGGCGCACCCAGATGAAGAAGCCTCCGGCCGGCCGGTTCCAGCACACCCCTGGCGGCATCTGGTCGGCCAGGGCGGCCAGGAGGGCATCGCGGCGAGTGCGATAGCCATCCCGCAGGCGCTTCAGGTGCGGCTCCAGCCAGCCGTTGCGGCAGAAGGCGTAGGCGATGTGCGCCGACAGGGGGCTGGACCCGCCCTCGTTGCCTTTCAGGCCGCTGGTCACCAGGCGCTGGATGGCGGGCGGCGGGGCGATGATCCAGCCCAGGCGCAGGCCGGGTGCAAGTATCTTCGAGAAGCTGCCCAGCCGCAGCACGCCTTCGCCGCCGCTCAGGGCGAAGAGGGAAGGCGGAGCCGCAGCCTGGAACGGCAGATCCCGATAGACGTCGTCCTCCACGATCCAGATGCCGTACTGGCGGGCCAGCGACACCAGCTCTTGTCGGCGGGCCAGGGTCAGGGTGGCCCCGGAAGGGTTCTGGAACGAGGGGATGACATAGAGGAGGCGGGGCGTCTGTCCCTGAGCGACCCAGGCGGCCAGTCGCTCAGCCAGCAGGTCGGTGCGCAGCCCATGGTCGTCGCAGGGCACTTGCCGCAGCTCGATGGGGTAGTCTCGCAAGGTGGCGATAGCCTCGTGGTAGGTGGGGCCCTCTACCACCACCACGTCCCCTGGGCGGGTGTAGCGGCGCGCGATCATGTCCAGCGCCTGGGCGGCGCCGGCAGAGAACATCATCTGTGCCCGCTCCAGGCGCAAGCCCTCGTCTCGCTGCGTCTTGGCCAACAGGTAGTCCATGAGCGGGCCGTACCCCTGCTCTGGGCCATACTGCAGGGCCAGGCCGCCGGCGCGCCCCATGGCTTGGGCCGCCGCCTCCGCGATCTGTTCAACCGGTAGGAGCGCCGGGTCGGGGTGGCCGTAGACGAACGGGATGGTGCCAGGCGGCCCACCAGCTTGGACTCCTGCCAGGGGGTCGCTGTTGGGGGGCTGGCTGCTCACCGGGCCGCCTCCTCCGCCGCGCCGGTGGGCTGCAGGGGGTACTCGTAGACTCGGTAGGTCTTGTAGACCGTTCCCCCCAGCATCTGAATGGCCCGGTTCATCATGGTGTTGTTCTCCAGGATCCAAGACATCTCGGCCATGGCATACCCCTTGGGCAGGCCGTTCTTGGCGGTCAGGTAGTAGAAGACCGCGTCGATGCCTATGGCCCGGTACTCCTCCAGCACCCCCATGGCGAAGACGCGGCAGATGCTAATCCGGCGGCGGTGCCACAGGTACTTGAGCCAGCCAAACGGCAACAGTCGGCCGCCCATGTGCAGCAAGGGCTGGTTCATGTCGGGCAGGCTGATGGAGACGCCTACCGGTCTGCCGTCGATCTCGGCGATGAAGATCAGGTTCGGGTCCACCCAACCTTTCACCCCGCGGGCCAGGTGGTCGATCTCTTCATCCGACATGGGCACGAAGCCCCAGTTGCGCTGCCAGGCAGAGTTGTAGATCACCTTGGCCCGGCCCAGCTCGTTCTCGAAGTCCTTCATGTTCACCTTGCGAACGGTGAAGCGCTGGCGCTTCATGGCCAGATCCACCACCCTCTTGAGCTTGGGCGGGAAGCCGGCCATATCTTGGCCCACGGCGGCGATATCCAGCTTGTAGGCCCACAGGTCCATGGCCTTGTGCATCCCGAACGCCTCGATGAACCCTTGGTAGTAGCGCGGGTTGTAGGTCATGAAGACGACCGGGGGGCAGTCGAAGCCGTCCACCAGGAGGCCGCTCTCTTCGTTGGTGGAGAAGTTCATGGGGCCACGGATGGCGGCCATGCCGCGCTCGTGCACCCAGACACAGGCGGTGTGCAACAGAGCCTGCGCCGCCCCTGGGTCGTCCATCACCTCGAAGAAGCCGAAGAAGCCAACCTTCTCGTCGTGAAACTCGTTGTGGGTGTGGTTGATGTGCGCCGAGATGGTACCCACCACTTGGCCAGCGCGTTCAGCCAGGAAGAGTTGCACTTCAGCGTGGTCGTAGAAAGGGTTGCGCCTCGGGTTGAAGAAGAGCTTGCGCTCGGCGATGAGCGGCGGCACCCAGTAGGGGTCGTCCTTGTACAGGCGGAAGGGGAACTTGATGAACGCCATGAGGTCCCGCTGGCTCAGCACGGGACGGACGACCACGGGGTGGCTGTGGGCTGTCATCGTTGTCACTCCATCTGTGGCTGCGGCACGGGCGCGCAGGGGGGCGCGCCACGCCGTCCAGTATAGCACAGGCCGGCTCCACCGACAACTGAGGGTGAGGGGTGCGTGTGATGTTGGGGGCTGGGCCCCGTGGGTATGCTGCCGGCTAACGCGCCAGGGCGGGGAAGAGCGCCTCCGCGCTGCGGTGCAGCACCCAGGCGGTTTCTTCGTCGCCTAGGGGGAGCGTCTGCACCTTGGCCAAGGAGTAGACCGGCGCCTCCAGGCCGCCGAAGGGGTAGTCTGACCCCCACAGCATGCGCCGTACGCCCACCTTCTGGGCCATCTGGCGCAGGCCCAGGGGCGGGGGGCCGCAGACCAGCAGGTAGACGTTGGCGAACCGCTGGGCGGCCTGGATGGCCAAGGGCCAGAAGTTGCCCAGGCCGGCATGGCCCAACACAACCTTGGCCGTGGGCACTTGTTCGGCCACGTAGGCCACTTGGGCGGTGTCGGAGAAGGGGGGCGTGCCGTCGTGGAAGACCACCGGCAGGCCCAAGGCCGCGGCCTCCCGCACGAAGGCGATGGTGGCAGCGTCGGTGGCGGCGATGGACTGCATCCACGGATGTAGCTTCACGCCCACCATGCCCAGTTCGTGGGCGCAGCGGTGCAGCTCGCGCAGGGCTCCTTCGCCATCCCGCGGGTGGGCGCTGCAGCAGGGGTACAGCACCTTGGGGTAGCGGGCGGCAGCTTCGGCCAGGGCGTCGTTGCCCGCGCGGGGGTCCCCCCACAGCCCCTCATAGGTGAAGAGGATGGCCTTGTCGTCCCCGAAGCTGTGCAGCCCGTCGACAAAGGCATCCAGGCTGGGCAGGGGCTGGCCCGGCCCAGCCATGAGATGCGTGTGCGCGTCGATAATCATCCCCATTCCCTCACCACGATCCCAAGAGCTTCTCTATGGTGCCGCCCAAGACCCAGGCCTCGTCTGCCGGCGATAGCCCCAACGACCGTACCTTGGCCAGCTCCACCTCGATGGTGGAGGTGGGGCTGTTGGAGCCGAAGATCAGATGATCTGCGCCCAGGTCGTGGGCAGCCTGGGTCAGCGGGGCCGTGGAGGCCCGCAGAGAGGTCTCGATGTAGATGTTGGGCCGACCCTGCACAGTGGGCAGGACATCGAACCAATAGTCGGGGAACGCGCCATGGCCCATGATGAAGACCGTCTCCGGGAAGTCCAGCGACAGCCAACGCAACTGCATGGGCAGGGCGTAGATGGGGGTGGCGGTGTGGCAATAGACCGGGATGCCCAGGTCGGTGGCCGCTTCGATGAGCGGGTAGACCATCTCCGCCGAGAGGAAGAACCCCTGGCGGGCTGGGTCCAGCTTCAGGCCGCGCAGGCCCTGGCCCACCGCCCAACGCAGCTCTTCCACCGCCTGGGCGCCGTACCAGGGGTTGGCGACGGCGAAGCCCACGAAACGGTCGGGGTGCGCCTGCACCGCATCCAGCATCAACTGATTGCCCTCGCGGTTGTGGAGGATGATCTGCTCCTCCACTGGGCAGATGACGGCGCGGTCAACTCCCCAGCGGTCCATCTCCCGCAGCAGCTCATCCACGGTCTGCTGTTTTTCGACGCCGTGTCCGATGTGGCAATGACCATCAACGACCACGAGTTGGCTCCTTCAGTCAAGCTCCACTGGTTGACGTTCGCGGGCCGATTCGGCGATGGCGCAGACGATGCGGGTCACCGCCACCGCGTCTTGCGCTGTGACCACCGTGGGCCGGCCGGCCAGGATGTCTTCCACGAACTGGGAGACGGCATCGTGGATGGTGCCCCAAGGCTTGCCTCGCTGCGAGCCGGCCAGGAAACCCGGGGTGCTGTAGCCGCCAGGCGTGGCCACCTGCACCAGGGGTACTGTGTGATCCAACACCACCCACGCCTTGCTGAAGGCGAAGTGGGTGTAGCACTGGGCCACCGAGGGCATGGTCTCCGGCAGGAACCAGAGCGCCACAAAAGTGGCGATGGCGCCGTTGGCGAACTCCACCGTGGCATGGTAGAGGTCCTGCACGTTGATGCCCTTCTCTTGCAGCACGCCAGCGTTGGAGACGGCATAGACCCGGGTTGCCTCGCTGCCCATGATCCAGCGGACTCGGTCCACTTCGTGGGAGAAGAGCCAATGGGGCAGCTCGGTGTGGCTGGACCAAGAGAGCATCTTCATGGGCACGTAGAGGGTGTTGTTGAGGCGGGCGTGGGCGTAGCGGGGCGTCCCGAAGTCGCCGCGGGCCGCTCGCTCCACCACCGACAGGGTGGGCGCCTGGCAGCGGTGGGAGTAGTTGACCATGATCTGCAGGCCCTTCTCAGCGGCCTTGTCGGCCATGAGCTGGGCGTCGGCCACGGTCTGGGCCATGGGTTTCTCCAGCAACACGTGCTTGCCGGCCTCCAGGGCGGCGAGGGTCGGCTCCAGGTGCAGGTGGTCTGGGGTCACGACCGACACCGCCTGAATCTCCGGGTGCTCTCGCAGCATCTGGTGGAAGTCGGTGTAGGCGTGGGGGATGCCCCTCTCGGCTGCCACCTTGCGCACGTGGTCTTCCCGCACGTCAGCGATGGCCACCAGCTCGGCGGTGGGCAGGGCCAGGTAGCTCTGCACATGCCCCATGCCTTGCAGCCCCGCGCCGATGCAGGCCACCTTCAGCGGATTGGCGATCTTCCAATGGGTCACTTTTCGATTCCTCCAGGGTTGCCTCTGTTCTGGGCGGCGGCCAGGCCCGCGGGCCTCAATAGCCGCCGAACTCGCGCACAGCCTGTACGAAGGCCACGATGTTCTCCCAGGGGACCTCAGGCTCCAGGGTGTGGCTGGGCCCGATGAGCAGCCCGCCGCCCTGGCCCACCGTCTCGATGCGCAGCCGCACCTCCTCCCGCACGTCCAGCGGGGTGCCAAAGGGCATGGTAGTCTGCGTGCCGATGGTGCCCCAGAAGGCCAGGCGGTCGCCGAACTGCCGCTTGACCTCAGCCGGGTCCATGCACTCCGGCTGAACCGGGTTCAATACGTCCACGCCGATCTCGATGAGGTCTGGGATGATCGGCAGAATGTAACCGTCGCTGTGGTAGGCGAAGATGACATCCGGCCGGGCGGCCTTGGCCGCAGCGATGATGCGGCCAAGGCGCGGTTTGATCCAGCGCCGCCAATCGTCGGGGCGCATGATCATGCGGTCTTGCATGCCCACGTCTTCGCCCACCAACAGGATGTCTACCCCGGTCTGGGCCCACAAGCCAGCCTGCGCCACCAGCAGCGGCTCCACGTGGTCCATGAGGGCTTCGGCCAGTGGCAGGTTGACCTTGAGGTCGACCATGAACTCCTGGTAGCCTCGCAGTTGCCAACAGGTGTCGAACACGGCGAAGTCCACCTCGCCGCGCACGGCCAGGCCTTCTGCGTGGAAGCTGGCCACCTGTTGGGCGGCGTCTTGGTAGCGGTAGGGCTGATCGATGTCGGGGTAGGGGTATTCGGCCGCCTGCTGGACGGTGGTGATGCTCCTCATGGGGTAGCGGCGGCCCACCAGGTGGTAGAAATCGGCGGGCACCCGGGCCACGCCCCACTCATCGAACACGGTGCCGGCGGGCAGCGGTTCGTAATATGGGGTGAAGTCCGCAGCCTGCCGCGATGGCCCGATGCGCACGTGGCGCATGGGCACCTGGAAGTAGGCCCAGGGGTCCTCGTGGCCGGTGTGCCGGCGAAACGTCTCCAGCACCGCCGGGGTGAAGCCGTGGAAATCGAAGGGCACGGCGTCTGGCTCCTGGCGGCGCAGGGCCGTCACCACACGCTGGCGCGGTGTAGGCATGGGTCCTCCTTCGCTGGCTACCACATGGCAGTCCCGCTGACCCTGGGGGGTGAGCGGCGGGTGCTCACCCCCGACCGGGCCCTGCGGTTGCCGTCGTGAGCCTACCCTCGCTTGGCAGCCTTGCGCAGCGCTTCCACCACGGCCAACGGCTCGCCAGCCAGGAAGCGCACTAGCCCGCCGCCAGCGGTGCAGACATAGGAGAAGCTGTCCAGCACCTTGAACTTCTTGCCCGCCGAGATGCTATCGCCGCCGCCGATGACGGTGTAGGCTGGCGATTCGGCTAGCGCCTTCCATATGGCCTGGGTGCCATAGGCGGAGATCTCCTTCTCGTACACGCCGGCCGGGCCGTTGATGAAGATCGTCTTGGCCGCGGCGATGCGGGCGCTGTAGTCGGCCACGGTGCCGTGCCCCACATCGACGATGGGGCCGCTCACCGGCAGGTTGCTGCGGTCGGCCTCACGGCGTTGGCCGCCGGCCACCACGGCCACGTCCACCGGGAAGTGCAGGCGGTCGCCGAAGTTGGCCAGCAGCTCCTTGGCCTGCTCCAGGAACTGCAGGAGGTTCTTGCCCTCCAGGAACTTCTCGTTGTCTGGGCCCAGGCTGTAGCCGGCGGCCATGAGCATGATCTGCCCGGTGAGTCCTGCGGTGAGCACCCCGTCGGCGGCCCCACTCTCCAGGGCCACGCGCATCATCTTGAAGGCGTCGAGGATCTTGGCCCCACCCAGGACGAACAAGCAGGGACGCTGCGGATTGCCCAAGACGGCCGTGAGGGCGCGCATCTCCTCTTCGAAAAGCCGACCGGCGGCTGAAGGGAGCAGCTCCTGGAAGCCCACCAGGGTGGGCTCAGAGCGGTGTGCGGCGGCAAAGGCATCGCAGACGTAGAGGTCGGCCAAGGGAGCCAGGTGGCGCACTACGTAGGTCTTGGCCTGTTCCTCCGGCGGCAGCTGCACCTGCTCTTCGAAGATGATAGTCTCTTCGGTGTGGATGCGCACGTTCTCCAGCAGCAGGATCTCGCCCGGCTTCAGGCTACGGATCCGCTCCCGAGCTCCGGGGCCGGCCACGTCGTCCAGATACTCCACTGGTTTGCCCAGCAGGCGGGAGATGATGGCCGCGTGCTGCTCGAGCATGATGAAGTTCTCGTACTCCAGGGGGTCGGCCTGGTGGGCCAAGATGACGAGCTTGGCCCCCTTGTCGGAGAGCTCCTTGATGGTGGGCATGCAGCGGCTGATGCGGGTGTCGTCCTTGATGATCTTGGTCTCGTGGTTGATGGGCGAGTTGATGTCCACCCGCAGCAGAACCGTCTTGCCTTGGACATCGAAGTCATCCAGCGTTCGTACGTCGAGTCCCATCCGTTCCTCCTTGACACCTGAGTGGGGAGATGGCCCGGGGCGGGGCCCCGGCCCCGCCCCGGCACGAGGGGGTTAGACCTTGATGCCCAGGTTCTTGTTGGTGCGAGCGATGGCGTCTTCGGCCTTGGTCTGCATGCCCAGGAGGCAGCGGATGGCGTCGATGTTTTCGGGGATGACGATGGCTTCCTGGGGGATGTCTTCGACGAAGTAGATCTCGCGGCCGCGGGTGACGACGGTTTCTTCGAAGACGCCGACCTCGTACATGTCGGCGCGGTGGACGCCCAGGTCGCGCAGGTAGTCGAAGATGATGCTGTTGGCGACGAAGCCGTCGGCCATTTTGAACATGCGGATGCGGGTGCTGTGGCGGAGGAAGTCCCGGGCTTCTTCGGAAGAGACCTCGCGGTTGCAGACCACGTGCTGGCAGATGATGTGGCCATGGGTGGTGGGGACGGTGATGATGAAGCCGAGGGCTTCCACGTGAGGGAGGACCCGCTGGAGGTCGACGGCCTGGTGAGAGGGGACCTCGCCGACGATGGCGGCGTCGATGGGGCCCTTTTCGATTTCGGCGGGGTCGGCGGCGCGGCGGATGATGGTGGCGACCATTTTCTGGAGGCCGACGGCCTTGTCGATGGCGGAGGCGGTGCGAGCGATGCCCGTGGTGTTGCAGGAGATGAGCTTGAGGTAGTTCTTGCCCAGGCCCTCGTTGTAGTTGCAGGTGCTGGTCCAGAGGGCGTCGGCGACGGCGTTCTTCTCGCCGCCCTGGAAGATGGCCTTGACGCCGGCCTTCTCGTAGAGGAGGCGGTTCTTGGCGCCGACGCCTGGGGAGGTGGCATCGATGACGATGTCGACCTGGCCCAGGAGGTCATCCAGGGTGCCGGCGACGGAGATGCCCGCTTCTTCGAGGGAGGGGATGCGGTCTGGGATGGCGCAGAAGACGGGGTAGCCGCGGCCCGCCTCGACCATGGCCCGCAGAGGGAGCATGGGGGCCACATCCACCACGCCGATCAGTTCCATGTCATCCTGCTTGGCCACGCCGTCGGCCGCACGCTCGCCGATGGTGCCAAACCCAACTACGCCTACTCTTGCCTTTGCCATAGGGGCCTCCTGTTCTCCGAAGTTGAATGAGCAGCCTCACATTGCTTTCTCGTACAGCCGGACGATGTCGTCGTAGGTGGTCAGCCGCGGGTTGGTGCCGTGGATGCCGCTGGCCACCGCGTCTTTGGCCATGGCTGGGATCTTGTCGGCGGTGACGCCCACAGCGCCCAACGTCATGGGCATATCCAGCAGCAGCATCAACTCTTCCACCGCCCGGGGCGCCAGCTTGGCCGCCTCCATCACCGAGAGGCCATCCACCGGCATGCCCATGACCCGGGCCACCTCTGCGAACTTCTCCGGCGCGCCGATGACGTTGTACTCCATGACGTGGGGCAGCAGGATGGCGCAGGCGACGCCGTGGTGCAGGTTGAAGTGGCCGCCCAGGGGGTGGGCCATGGCGTGGTCGTTACCCAGGCGGGCGTTGGAGCAACAGATGGCGCCCCAGATGCAGGCCATCTGCATGCGGCCCGCCGCCTCGGTGTTCTTGGGGTTGGCCACGAACTGCGGCAGCCACTCGGCCGCCAAGGCGATAGCCTCCAGCCCCAGCAGGTCCGAGTAGGGGTTGGCCCCGGTGGAGGTGTAACCTTCCAGGGCGTGGCTCAGGGTGTCCAGCCCGGTGGCTGCGGCGATGCGCGGCGGCAAGGTGGCCAGCATCTGGGGGTCCAGCAGGGCCGCCTGGGCCGACTGCTTGGGGCTGCGCACCGACACCTTGTAGTGTCGAGCCTCGTCGTTGAACAGGGCGCTGAAGGTGACTTCCGCGCCGGTGCCGGCGGCGGTGGGCACGGCCACCAGGGGCGGGATGGTGTGGCGCACCTTGTTGGGGCCTTCGTACTGGCCCAGGGGCGGGGGGTTGGTGGCCAACACGCCCACCAGCTTGGCCGTGTCGATGGAGCTGCCGCCGCCCAGCCCGATGAGGCCGTCGCAGCCTTCGAGGCGGAACTGTTCCGCGGCCGCCTCCACCACCTCCAGGGTGGGGTTGGTGGCCACGCCGTCGTAGACCACGGCCTGCAGGCCGGCCGCCTTCACGGCATCCAGCACCCCCTGCAGCAGCCCGGCGCGCACGATGCCCTGGTCGGTGACCACCAGCACCTTGCCGCAGCCGGCGTCGCGGGCTTCGGCGCCTACGTTGGCGGCGCACCCGGCGCCGAAGACCACACGGGTCGGCACCTGAAACGAGAACGGGGCTATCATCTTCTGCGCCTCCTTACCACCACTTGATCAAGTTGGTGACGTACTCGCGGATTTTTACGAACTCGGGGTCAGCAAAGTTGCGCGGCCGCGGCAGGTCCACCAGGATCTCTTCCTTGATGGTGGTGGGCTTGTTGGAAAGCACCAGAATGCGTTCGGCCAGGTAGACCGCCTCTTCGATGTTGTGGGTGACGAAGAGGACGGTGGTCTTCAGCTCCTGCCAGACCCGCACCACCTCATCTTCCAGGTGGTAGCGCAGCTTGATGTCCAACTGCCCGTAAGGCTCATCCATGAGCAGCAGGTCGGGCCGGGTGGCGAAGGAGCGGGCGATGACCACGCGCTGCAGCATGCTGCCGGAAAGCTGATGGGGGTAGTACTTGCGGAAATCGTCCAGGCCCACCAGCTTGACGACGCGGTCGGTCATGGCCTTGATCTCCGCTTCGGGCACCTTCTTGATCTCCAGCCCAAAGCGGACGTTCTCTTCCACCGTCAGCCAGGGCATGGTAGAAGGTTCTTGGAACACGAAAGCGATGTTGTGCTTCTTGGGGTTGGCTGGGATCCCTTCGATCAGGATGTCGCCCTCAGTCAGGGGGATCAGGCGGGTCAGGCAGTTGAGGAAGGTGGTCTTGCCGCAGCCGGTGGGCCCCACAATGCACAGGAACTCGCCATCGCGCACGTTGAAGCTGATGTCGTTCAGCACCAGCAGGTCGCCGAACTTCTTGGTCAGGTTCTCGACGGTGACTTTGACTTTCCTGTCATCGGTCATGCCAATGGCCTCCAAAGCCTACAGAGCCAGGTCGGTCTGGTTGGAGATTTCCTGCCGCAGCTCCAGGAAGAGCGGGTCGGTGTAGTTGCGTGGGTGCGGCAGGTCGATGGTGTACTCCGTCTTCACATGCGCCGGGCAGGCGCTGAGGACGATGATGCGGTCGGCCAGGTAGACCGCTTCTTCGATGTTGTTGGTGACGAAGATGACCGTCCGCTTGTCTTGATCCCAGATACGCAGGACCTCTTCTTCCATCAGGTAGCGGGTCTGGGCGTCCAGGTGGCCGAACGGCTCGTCCATCAGCAGCACCTCGGGGCGGCTGCAGTAGGCCCGCGCGATGCCCACGCGCTGCTTCATCCCGCCGGAAAGCTGGTGCGGGTACGACCTCTCGAACCCTTCCAGGCCCACCAGCTTGATGTAGTGCAGGGCGCGCTCGCGGTAGGCCTTCTTGTCTTCGCCGCGCAGGCGCGGGCCCATCTCCACGTTGCCCAGCACCGTCTTCCACGGGAAGAGAGCGATGTTCTGGAAAACCATGCCCCGGTCTGGGTGGGGGCCGCTGACCTCTTGGCCATCCAGCAGCACCTGGCCCTGAGTGGGGTATTGCAGCCCGGCGATGATGTTGAGCAGGGTGGTCTTGCCGCAGCGACC
>JAAYZY010000248.1 GCA_012514615.1 Chloroflexota bacterium
ATCATCAAGATGGCCACCATCTACGGCGCGGAGATCGGCATCAGCCAGAACGACCTCATCGCTGCGCTGCTGCTGACGCAGTTCGTAGTCATCCCCTTCAGCCTGCTGTTCGGCCGCCTGGCCAAGCAGTTGGGCACCAAGCGCGCCATCCTGCTGGCCCTGGCCGTCTACACCATCATCAGCATCCTGGGCTACTTCATGTCTACGGCGTGGCACTTCTACGTGCTGGCCGTGATGGTGGGCCTGGTACAGGGCGGCAGCCAGGCGCTCAGCCGCTCCATGTTCGGGGCCATGATCCCCCGCTCCCGTACGGCGGAGTTCTTCGGCTTCTACGATGTGAGCGGCAAGTTTGCGGGCATTGTGGGGCCGTTTGTCTTCGCCCTGGTGGGGCAGATCACCGGCTCCAGCCGCTTGAGCATCCTCTCCCTGATCTTCTTCTTCATTGTGGGCGGCCTGCTGCTGACTCGCGTGGACGAGGTGGAAGGGCGCCGTGTGGCGCTGGAGGTGGAAGCGGGACGGCCTGTGTAGGTGAAGGTCTCTCTGTCGCCAGGCCCCGCTCGGCGCGCCAGGCCGAGCGGAGCGAGACCTTGGCCCGCCGCCCGGGCCGGGTCAGAGGGTGGGCGTGCAGAGGGGGGCCGGCGAACGTGATGCGCGTCTATCTGGGGTTTGTGGGCTGTAAGCTGAACCTGGCTGAGGTCGAGGCCTTGGGCCGGCGGCTGCGGCAGGCCGGGGCCGAGTTGGTGGATGCGCCAGACGGGGCCGACCTGTGCCTGTTCAACACCTGCACCGTCACCGGGGCGGCGGCGGGGAAGTCCCGCCGGGCCGTGCGGCAACTGCTGCGGCGCGCCCCCGAGGCGCGGGTTGTGGTCAGCGGTTGCCATGCCACCCAGGCCCCTGCCGAGCTGGCGGCCCTTTCGCCCCGCGTCCTCTTGGTGGATAACGCCCACAAGGAAGAGATCCCGGCGCTGCTGGGCCTGGCTGCTGCCCCCCACGAGCCAGGGGGGCAGCCCTGGGGCTTGCGCACCCGCGCCTTCGTGAAGGTGCAGGATGGCTGCGACAACCACTGCACCTACTGTGTGGTCTGCATCGCCCGGGGACCCCAACGCAGCCGCCCCTTGGAGGAGATTGTGCAGGAGGCGGCGCAACGGGTGGCCGAAGGCTACCGGGAGCTGGTGCTCACCGGCGTGCATGTGGGGGCCTATGGGCGCGACTGCGGCCCTGACCTGACGCATCTGGTGCGGGCTCTGCTGGAGCGGACGGAGGTGCGCCGCCTACGCCTCTCTTCCATCGAGCCCCACGACCTGCGAGCCGACTTCCTGGACCTGTGGAGCGACCCGCGCCTGTGCCCGCATCTACACCTGCCGCTGCAGAGCGGCTGCGATGCGACCCTGCAGCGCATGGGGCGCCGCTATACTGCAAGCCAGTTCGCTGACCTGGCTGCGGCGGCCCGGCAGGCGATCCCCGACCTGGCTCTGACCACCGACGTCATTGTGGGGTTCCCTGGCGAGACGGACGACGAGTTCCAGGATTCGCTGGGCTTTGTGCAGGCGCTGGCGTTCGCGCGGGTTCACGTCTTCACCTATTCGCCGCGGCCGGGCACGCTGGCCGCGGCCATGCCCCGGCAGGTGCCGCCGGAAGCGGCCCGCGCCCGCCATGCGGCCTTGGCGGCTGAGGCGCAGGCCTCGGCGCGCCGCTTCGCCCAACGCTTCGTGGGGCGCGAGATGCCGGTGCTCTTCGAGCAGCGGGCCGGCCCGGCGGACGCCGCCGGCGTGGCCGCCTGGGTGGGCCTCACCGGGAACTACCTGCGGGTGTGGGCCCCCAGCGCAGAAGACTTGGGCAATCGCATCCGCCGCGTACGCTTGCTGCAGGTGCAGGGCGGTCGGGTGCGAGGCGACGTGGTTTGACACGCATCCTTTCCCCTCGTATAATGCACATGGATGCACGATCTTCCGTCGGGAGGGGCGTCTTGAGCGAGGCGGAACGACTCAACCGGGCCCTCAGGGACGCCATCCTCAGCAGAGACCAGACACGCCAAGAGATGATCCGCTTGGTCAGGGCGGCCGTAGGCAATGCCCAGCAGGAACGAGGCCATACCTTGTCTGTCGCTGAGGTACACGAGCTGATCGCCCGGCAGATCTCCCTGCGCCGAGAGACCCTGGCGATGTTTGGACCGGGGCAGCCGTTCGAGCTCCGGCGTCGGTGGCAGGAGGAGTGGGCGACGCTGGAATCGTTGTTGCCTGGCCAGACAGCAGGGGTGGAGGGGACGAGTTGACCATGACGGCCACTGGGCATCGGGGCCGGGGGAGCGTGGGGCGGCAGCGTGCTGTGTCGCCGGTGCGGCGCGCCCTGCATGCCCTGATCTTTGGCCTCATCTTCCTGGCCTTGGGAACGGCGGCGCTGGTGCTGCGGCTACCCCTCTCTGGGCAGGTGACCCTGGCCGTGGGCGACGTGAGCCCGACCGACATCCGCTCGCCCATGAAGCGCACCTTCGTCAGCGACATCCTCACGGAGCGTGCCCGCACCGCGGCGGAGACCGGCGTCCAGGATGTGTATGACCCGCCGGAACAGCGCGTCGCCCGTCAGCAGATCGCCCGCACCCAAGAGGTGCTCAGCTATCTGGAGACTGTGCGGCAAGACCCCTATGCCA
>JAAYZY010000249.1 GCA_012514615.1 Chloroflexota bacterium
CATATAGCCCAGGCGTTCGGCCGCTTCCTCGATGGTGATCTCCCGATTGCGGATGGCCCGTTTGATGCCGTCCCACGAGAAGGGGTCTCGCAACAGCTCCTCAGCCGGCAGCACCAGGAAACCCCCGTTGGCGCGGTGGAGCGACCCGCTGCGGATCATGGTGAAATCGGTGACCAGCGCGCCGAACTGGGCTTCCTTTTCGATGCGCCCGAAGAGGTTGTTGTAGGTGGGGTTGAACTCGGCGACCACCGGCGCCCCACTGGCGCTGCTGTTATCCACTAGGACGTTGACTTCGTAGCGCTTGTGCCGTTCTGCGCCCCCAGGCATGGGGAAGGGGCCCTGGGGCTGCTCCTGCCTCTCGTCTCGGAACTGCTCTAGGTTCTCCAGGATGTCGTTCTGCACCGCGTCCAGATACTCGGTGACCTGCTCGCACTCCTGGTACTTCTCTTGGAGTTCGTCGATCTGCGGCCCGATGACGAAGAGGGCCACCTCGCGATCCACTTCGCCGAGCCGGTCGGCGATGCTCTTCTCCATGGCCCGGGCCTGACGCACAGCCGCTTTGAGATCGTCTTGCAGGGCGTTGCGCTTCTCAGAAAGGACCTCGCGCTCTTGGGCACTGAGGGCCATGAACTCTTCTTCCTCCAGCGGCTTGCCGTTGACCACCGGGATGGTGAGCAGACCCACAGAGGTGGACTGAATCAGGAAGCCCTGTTCCTGGGCCTTCTCATTGATCTTGTTGAAGAGCTCTTCACGTCGGCGTCGGAATTCGCGGACACTCTCCTCGCGCTTGAGTGCGTATTCTTCGCTCTCGAACGCCTTGCGGATCTCGCGGGTCACCGCCTCTACCAGGGTCTTCATGTCTGCCTGAAGCTGCTTGCCGCGCCCCACCGGCAGAGCCAAGGAGCGGGGGTGGTAGGGATCGGCGAAGTTGTAGGCGTAGCACCAGTCGCCGGGCGTCGGTTTGTCCTTGGCTTGTTGGGCGAGGAAGCGCTCCACGGTGGTGGTGCGCCCTGTGCCGGGCAGCCCGGCCACGAAGATGTTGAACCCCTGCTGCTTGATCGCCAGGCCGAACCGCAGGGCGCGCACGGCCCTTTCTTGACCGATGATGATTTCCAGTGGCGTGAGGTCTTTGCTGGTTTCGCAGGCCAACACCTGCAGATCGCATCTCCTGCTGAGGCTGGCTGGCGGCAATGGCTGGGTCATGTCTACGACTCCTCTGAGCATCGCTTGGCATCATGTACGCTATTGTAGCACAACGGGGTGGTTTTGCCAACGGCAGCGGCTTGCCTACCGTCGTCCCGCCGAGTCTAACGAAACGTTGATACCGTTCTTACGCACTTCTGATGAACGCCCCGTATACTACGGGTGAACAGCGTAGGAGCGCACTGGCCGCGCGCCTTGGGCCTCGTTGGGTCGGGTGGTCGGTTGCCGCCGGGGACGTGCCGGTGTGCTCTTTGGGGACTGTGATCCTTCAAGGGAGGGTTTGAGTCATGAGCAAGATTATCGGCATCGACCTGGGCACCACCAACTCCGTGGTCGCGGTGGTGGAAGGTGGGGAGCCCATTGTGATCCCCACGGCGGAGGGTGGCAACCTGTGCCCATCGGTGGTGGCGTTCACCAAGACTGGCGAGCGTCTGGTGGGGCAGACGGCGCGGCGGCAGGCCATTGTGAACCCAGAGAACACCATCTTCTCCATCAAGCGGCTGATGGGGCGCCGTTACGATGAGCCGGAGGTGCAGAAGGCCCGTAAGGTACTGCCCTACAAGATTGCCGAAGGCTCCAACGGCGATGCGCGGGTCGCCATCCCGCAGACCGGGCGCGACTACACGCCCCAGGAGATCTCCGCCATGGTCCTACGCAAGCTGAAGGAAGACGCCGAGGCCTACCTGGGGGAGAAGGTGACCAAGGCGGTCATCACCGTGCCGGCCTACTTCAACGACA
>JAAYZY010000250.1 GCA_012514615.1 Chloroflexota bacterium
CAAACTCCGTGATCTCCTGCGGAAGCAGCGCGCCGTCGGGGTTCGTCTCTCGGTCATACCAGCCCCAGCCGGGGAAGTCGCCCCACCCCTGGCCAAAGCCGGCGATGTTGGTAGAGTCAGCCAGGTCGGCCGAGCAGGCCAAGAAGATGGGCCGGCCGTAGTGCTCGGCTCCGAAGGCGTTGACCCACGCTCCAAAGGTGCGCAGGGCCACCCGGTTGGCCACCTTGGCCCCGGGCTTCTGATACATCTCGGCCGGGTAGGCCCGGAAGTCGTACAGCCGCTCGTCCGACAGGGGGTTGTTGGTCGCGTCGATCTTCAGCGAAGGCAAGTGGGTAGGTACGGAGTCGCCCAACTGCACCAGCCGCTCGGCCAAATAGTCCACCAGCGCCTGGTCCCGATGCAGCACCTCCATCACCGCCTGCAGGTTCGCCCGGAACTGCTCTTGCAGCGCTTGGGCATCTTTGGGCGCCCGCTCGCCCATGCCGGCGAACGCCACGCCGTACTTCTCGGCGAAGGGGCGTTTGGTCTCCCAGAACAGGTCGCTGTTCATGGCATGGGGCGCCCCGTGAGACTTGTTGTCGTACTTGAGGTAGCCGCGGCCTTTGCGCGTGCGCAGGTAGGCCATACTGGGCGCTTGTTCGGGATTGGGGCCTTCCACCATCGTCACCAACGCCCGGGTCACCATGCGCCAGTCATCGCCCTGTTCGGCGGCGAAAACCCGCCAGCCGTAGGGTGCGAACCAGTCCTGCGGGGTACCGTGCACCACCCGGCTCACCCGCTGGTCGTCGATGCCGAAGTCGTTCCAATCCACCACGTAGTAGAGGTTATCCAGCCCCAAGCCCCAAGCCGAGTTCTTGGTTTCGTGGCTCGCGCCAGCCGTCAACCCGGTCTCCCCCTCGAAGGCGAAGACCCGCACCTGCCCAGCGCCAGCCCGCTTCAGGGCCAAGGCCTCGCCGGCTGCCGCCGGCGACCCATGTCCAGAGGGCCCGGTGTTGAACTTGAGGAAGAGCGTCTTCCCTTCCATCTCGGCATGCCCTGAGAGTCCGCCTCGCCGGCGGAAGCGCAGTAGGTCTTCCCAGTAGAGCGCCCGCTCTTCGGCCTTGGGCACCAGGTAGCGCGCCTCGCCGGTCTGCTGGTGCTTGATGCGCAACGCCTCGTTGAGCACAGCCAGAGTGCAGTAGATCAGGGGCACGGTGTGGCCGCCACCAGAACGAAGCGGTCCCCAAACCGCTTCTCCGGGTGACGAATATCCCAGCGCATCGCCCCGCTCAGCAAGGTGGCCAACAACGCAAACACCTTGGAGCGGGACCCCCCAGGGTGTCCGCTCTGCCGGTAGTTGAGGATGATGTCGAGGAGTTGGTCCACCAGATCCTTGGTCTTTTCCCAATAGGGAGACTCAGCATCCAGTGCTGCCAAACGGGCTTCCAGAGCGTCGTCTGTCAAGCCACGGTCTGCCGTCGTCATTGAACGCCTCCTTAAGAGTAAGCCTGTGAGATCGTGAGGTCCGTTGGGGCTTCTGTGACCCGAGGGGAGTAGCAGCCCAGGCGATTATACCACAGACAGATGCGTCAGAGCCAAACACCCCCAGGGGTTGGGTCGGTGGGCCCAGCCAGGCCCGGCAGCAGTTGCCGTGCCCCATCCTTCGTGCTATAATAACGCGTCTACTCGCCGATGGCACGAGGCTTGCACCCGGAAGACACCTGTAGGCTATCAGGCTCCGTCGCCGCCCTTCGCGTGGCTGCGGCGGGGCTTGTAGCCCTGAACTTCGCCCCGTCACGCACAGAACGTGCGGCCGTCGGCGACAACGGAGGAGAGCATCTATGTCGATTCGAACCCTGCGCAGCGCAGCGCTGCTGACGTTGGCCCTGGTCGCAGCCGGTTGCGCCACCAACGAGCAGCCGGCTGTCACCCCGGCCTACGCCCGCTCCACGCCGCCGCCTGCCGCCGTCACCGACACGCCCGCCGCCGAGGCTGCAACGCCCGAGGCTGCGGCCACCGAGGCCGGCACCGCTCCCGCCCCGGCCACTCCGCCCCCGTTGCCCGCCGACGCCGCCGCCCTGGTCAACGGGCAAGCCGTGCCGCTGGAAGCGTACGAGCAGCAAGTGAGCCAATTCGCCGCCGCGCTGCAAGCCCAGGGCCTGAACCTGGAATCCGACGAGGGCAAAGAGCAGATGGCCCAGGTGCGCCAGCAGATTCTGGAGGCGCTCATCGACCAGATCCTCATCGAGCAAGGGGCGGTGAAGAGCGGCGTTTCCGTTGCCGACAGCCAGGTGGCCAGCCACGTGGAGGCCAGCATCGCCGAGGGCGGCGGCACGGAGCGGTTCGCCCAGTGGCTGGAGGCCAACGGCCTGACAGAGCAAGAGTACCAGGCCATGGTGCGCTCACAGCTTCTCACCGACGCTTTCATCGAGCACCTGGCCGCCGGCCTTCCTCAGGCCGCGCCGCAGGTGCACCTGCGGCAGATCATCGTCGCTGACCAACAGACCGCCAGCTCCGCGCACGAACGGCTCACGCGGGGCGAGCCGTTCGACGCCCTGGCCAAGAGCGTGTCTAGCGACGAAAGCACCAAGAACGAAGGCGGCGACGCCGGCTGGTTCCCGAAAGGGCTCACCCTGCTGCCGCCCAACGTGGAGGCGGCAGCCTTCGCCCTTCAGCCAGGCCAGGTCAGCGACGTGCTGGAGACCCCCTTCGGCTACTACATCATCCAGGTGGTGGAGGCCAACGCCAACCGCGACCTGGACCCGGAGATGATCCAGTCGCTGCGCCAGCAGGCCCTA
>JAAYZY010000251.1 GCA_012514615.1 Chloroflexota bacterium
GCCAGGAATACGAGCAGTTCGTGCGCAAGACCACCGACTGGTACCGCGAGGCGTTCCCCGACAAGCCGGTCTTCCTGCAGCCGGCCGCGGCCATCTGGCAAGACCGTAAACGCTATGTGGACTATGCCGTCAGCCGCACGCCGCCGGTGGGCATTAAGATGAACGGCTTGACCCCCGACGATGGCTCCTGGTTCGGCTACAAGAGCCTGGCCGGCATGGGCCAGATGGACCTGGTGGACCAGTATCGCGACCAGACCCTCATCGCCTTCGAGCCCAAGCTCTACTTCCCGGCGGATGAGTTCGTCTATTGGACCCTCATGGCCGGCCTGGCGCACTGGCCAGACTTCATCGATGTGCAGGCCAACCCAGACGGCTCCAGCGGCTTCATCCGCCACCTGCCCAGCATCCCGGGCTTCGCCTCGTTCATCGAGGAGAACCTGGGGACGCGCATCGGCACCACCGATCAGGTCTGGATCGTCCTGCGGGACACGGAGCTGCCCATGGAACAGTACGGCGGCTTCGGCTCGGGCGAATACGGCGATTGGGATCGCGGCCTGACCCGCCCCGAGGACCTGCCGGGCAACGACACGGTGCTGGTACTGAAAGAAGAACTGCCGGCCAAGGCGCAGGCCCAGCCCTACGCGCGCCAGTCCCGCCGCACCGACCAGGCCAGCGGCAACACCGACATGTCGTTCGACGTAGATGACCGCTTTCGGTGGGCCGGCCAGCCGTCCAGCAGCGGCGTCTGGTACGAACTGGAGATCATCTTCCTGAACCACCTCAGCACGCCCGGCGCCGACACCCTATCGCTGCAGTACCGCGACAGCCAAGGCAACCTGCGCACCGAGACCCTGGCCAAAGGGCCCGAGGTGGGCGAGCTCGACACCTGGGTGACCCACCGCTGGGAGCTGCACGACGCCCAGTTCGCCAACGGCATGCCCAACGGCGCCGACTTCACCCTCTCCTGCAACGGCGATGGCGATGAACACATCCACCGGGTGCGGGTGATCGGCCACCCGCAGCGGGAGCCGCCGGCCACCACACCGACTCCCGTGGCTGGGGGGCCCACCATGCCCCCCCAGCGTCCCACCGCTACGCCCACCCCCTCACCGCCGCCCCCGCCGCCTACCGCCACCCTCAGCCCCGTGCCCAGCCCCAGCCCCACCCTCACCCGTACCCCCGCCCCATCCCGACCGGCGCTCTCGGAGATGCGCCAGATCACCCTGCGTCAAGAGCTGGATGGCTACGTCGGCGCCGCCGACACCTACCTGGCCGCCCGCGTCCCCACCTCCAACTACTCAGGCCAACGCACCCTCCTCGTGGGCAGCCAGGGGCTGCAGCCGCTCTCCCGAGCGCTGCTGCGTTTCGACCTGGGACTCCTCCCGGCGGGGCAGACGTACGTGGTGGGCGCCCAGCTGCTGCTCTACCCGGTGCTGCGCACCGCCGGCGAGACGATGCAGGTGGAGCTCTACCGGGTGCAGCGGCCCTGGCAGCCAGAACAAGCCACGTGGCACCAGGCCGCGGCGGGCCTGCCCTGGGGCGCGCCCGGGGGCGACGCCGGCAGCGACCGCGCGCCTCGCCCCATGGCCAAAGCCAATGTGCGGGAGGCGTATCAGTGGGTGACGTTGGAGATAACCGCCCTGGTACAGGAATGGGTAGACCACCCGGAGAACAACTTCGGGCTGATGTTGGCTGGCTACGCGCCTGAGGAGGGGGAGTTCGCCTTCGCTTCCAGCAAGCGGGCGCCAGTGTATGAGAGGCCACAGTTGCAGGTGGCCTATGGTCTCATCGCCACACCCACGTCCACGCCGACCGAAACCGGCACCGCAACGGCGACGACCACCGCCACCCCCAACTGGACCACGACGCCGACTCCCAGCCATACCCCCACGCCCACAGCCACCCAGGCGGCAGTCCCGTCAGCCACGGCCACGCCGCTGCCGCCCACGGCCACCCAGACGGCAGTCCCGTCAGCCACGGCCACGCCCCTGCCGCCCACGGCCACCCAGACGGCAGTCCCGGCAGCCACGGCCACGCCCCTGCCGCCCA
>JAAYZY010000252.1 GCA_012514615.1 Chloroflexota bacterium
AAAGCGGTGAGGGGGCAAAGGGCGCCCACCGGCCGCCCTCGCAAGGTGGCTCCCACGGCCAGGGTAGCGTCATCCACCACGGTCAAACGGCGGCGGGCGGCCACCTCCATGATGGCGTCCATGTCGCAGGGCAGGCCGTAGAGATCCACCGGCAAGAGGGCTTTGGTCCGCGGGGTGATGGCCGCCTCGATGAGGGCTGGGTCCATGTTGAAGGTGCGCGGGTCCACATCGACGAAGACCGGGCGCGCCCCGGTGTGGCTGATGGCAGCCACGGTGGCGTTTTCCGTGTCGGCCACGGTAATCACTTCGTCGCCCGGGCCCAAGCCGGTGGCCTTGAGAGCTAGGAAGATGGCCGCGTAGCCGCTGCCGCAGGAGACGGCGTATTGAGCGCCCACGAAACGGGCAAAGGCTTCCTCAAGCGCCTGCACCGGGGCGCCCCGCTCGAACAACCCGCCCTCCACCACGCCCTGGATGGCGCAGTCGATCTCCGGGCGGATGGCGTCGTACTGGGCTCGCAGATCGTACTGCGGCACCACCACGCGGTCGGCTGGCGGTCTAGGCGTAGGTGTCGGGGTCATAGGCTACATCCCATCCTTCGTGGCGGATCAGGTCCGAAAGGTCCCAGGCGTAGACCCGCTTGCCGGTGAGGCCGTTGCCGTCCTGCAGGGCCAACCAGACGAGGGCCTCGGTGATGACCACCGGGTCGGCCCAGCGAGCCTGCTCATCCGGCGGCAAGGCGTCGAACTGGGCCTGGGTCATGCTGGTGGGCTTGATGTAGACCCGGCCGCGCTTGCCGCCCGGGGTGATGGTATTGACGGCGATGTTGTGGCCCTGTTCCTTCATCTCCATGGCCAGCGACTTGGTGAAGCCTTCCAGGGCGAACTTGGAAGCGCAGTAGTCGGTCATGGTGGGCGCGGCATTGATGCCGGAGTTGGACGAGACGTTGATGATGCTGCCGCGCCCCTGGGCGATCATGGTGGGCAGGTAAAGCATGCAGGTCATGACCACGGCCCGCAGGTTGAGGTTCAGGGTGCGATCCCAGTCGCCCACGGTCATCTCGGCCAAGGGCTTGCGAGGCAAGCGTCCGGCGTTGTTCACCAGCACGTCCATGCGGCCGTAGCGCTGCAGCGTGCCATCGACCAGGGCTCGCAGGGCGGCGTCGTCGCGCAGATCCACCGCCTGGATGTCGACCTCCAGCCCTTCGGCGCGGCCCAGGGCCTGGGTGCGTTCCAGTTCCTCCTGGGTTCGGGACACAGCCATCACCCGGGCGCCTTGCCGGGCGTAGGCCAGGGCGATGCCCTGTCCCCAGCCGCGGCCAGCCCCGGTCACCAGTGCAACCTTGTTCTTGAGCAGCATCAGCGCATCCCTTCTTCGGTGGTACGCAGAGTCATCCCGGCAGCCCTAGGCGTAGGTGTCGGGGTCGTAGGTCACATCCCAGCCTTGACGGCGGCAGAGATCGGATAGGTCCCAAGCGTAGACCCGCTTGCCGGTGAGGTCCTTCGAGCCGTGCAGCGCCAGCCAAACGAAGCTCTCGCACAGGTCGATGGGGTCGCCCCACTTGGCCTTCTCTTCGGGGGGCAGGGCGTCGAACTGGGCCTGGGTCACGCTGGTGGGCTTGATGCGTACACCGCCGCGCTTGCCGCCAGGGGTCACCGCGTTCACGGCGATGTTGTGGTCGTGCAGCTCCATGGCCAGCGACTTGGTGAAGCCTTCCAGGGCGAACTTGGAGGCGCAGTAGTCTGTCTCCTTCAGGAAGCCCTTCACGGCCGCGCCGGACGAGACGTTGATGATGTGCCCCTCGCCCTGGGCCAGCATGGTGGGCAGGAAGAGCATACTGGTGAGCACCGGCACCCGCAGGTTGATGTTCAGGGTACGATCCCAGTCGTCCATGGTCATGTCGGTGAAGTATTTGAGCGGCAGCCGGGCGGCGTTGTTCACCAGCACGTCCATGCGGCCGAACTCCTGCAGAGTCCAGTCAGCCAGGGCGCGCAAAGCGGCCTCGTCGTGCAGGTCCACTGCTTTGATGACGATGTCCGTGCCCTCGGCGCGGGCGATCTCCCGAGTGCGCTCCAGCTCGGCCAGCGTGCGGGAGATGGCGATCACCGTGGCCCCATGGCGTGCGTACATCTGCACCACCCCCTGGCCCAGGCCGCGGCCGGCCCCTGTCACCCATGCAACCTTACCCTTCAGCACCATCGTAGCACACTCCTCTCCGAATGGGACTCGATCGGCTCGGCCCCTGCGCGGCAAGCCGCCGATCGTCTTGCTCAGTCGCCGCGACGCACCTGCTCGGCCAGGTCCCAGGCATGGACCCGCGCCCCGGTCAGCCCGCGGCCATCCTGCAGGGCCAGGTAGACGAAGGCCGGCCCCAGCAGCATGGAATCGTGCCAGCGGGCCTGTTCGGCCGGCGGCAGGGCGTCGAACTCCCCTTGGGTCATGCCCGTGGGCTTGATGCGCACCTTCACTGTCTGGCTGCCGGGCGTGATGGTGTTGATCGCGACGTTGTGGCCCTGCTCCTGCAGCTCCAGCGCCAAGGCCTTGGTGAAGCCCTCGATGCCAAACTTGGTGGGGGTGAAATCGGTCTCCTGCAAGAAACCCATCACCCCCGAACGGGACGAGACGTTGATGATGCTGCCGCGGCCCTGGGCGATCATGGCCGGCAGGAAGAGATGGCACAGCAGCACCGCCGCCCGCAGGTTCACCGTCATGGTCAGGTCGAAGTCGGCCATGGTCATCTCGCGGAACCACTTGAGCGGAAGGCGCGCCGCGTTGTTCACCAGCACATCCAAGCGGCCGAAGCGCTCCAGGGTCCAGGCCGCCAAGGCCCGCACTTCGTCTTCGTGGGCCAGGTTCACCACCCGGGTGGCCACCTGGCCGCCGGCGCCCTGGATGAGCTCAGCCGTGCGGGCCAGCTCGTCGGCTTCCAAGGCCACCGCAACCACCTGCGCACCCGCGGCCGCCAGCGAACGGGCCACAGACTGGCCCAGGCCACGGCCGGCGCCGGTCACCAGCGCCACACGCCCGGTCAACCGCATCAGCGCCCCCTCCTTGCGGCGGGCATCCCCCAACGTCTCAAGGCTACGCCGGCTTCCAGGCCCAGCTGGTGGCGTGGGGCTGGATCAGCTCCACGGTGACGCCGGGTGTGGAGTCGGGGTAGATGAAGGTCTCGAAGCCGTCTGGGGCGTTGAAGATGCGGTCCTGGAAGACCGAGACGCCGACGCTCTTGAGATGGGCCACATCCGCTTCGATGCTGGTGGTCTGCAAGGCGATGTGCTCGATGCCCTCGCCGTGCTTCTGGATGAACTGGTTGACGCGGCGCTGGGGGTTCTTGTTCTCCACCACATGCAGCCAGCAGCGGTTGCCCAACAAAATGCGGGCGTCCACCTGGTCGGTGCCATTCTGGTCGGTGCGGAAGTCTTGCGCCCGCAGGCCGAACAGCTCTTCGAAACGCTGGCAGGCGGCGCGGCAGTCGTTGACAGCCAAGCCGATGTGCTGAAGCTGTACGATGCCGGTGGTGGGGCTCAGGGGGCCGCTGGCCGCCGGGTACTGCCAACTGGTGCGGTGAGGTTGGATCAGCTCCACGGTGACGCCGTTGTTGTACTCGGGGTAGACAAACGCCTCCCAACCATCGGGAGCGCGGAAGACGCGGCCGCCGAAGAAGGGCACGCCCGCATCCGACACCCGACGCACGTCAGCGAAGATGTCGTCCGAAAGGAGGGCGATGTGCTCCAGCCCCTCGCCGTGGCGTTCCACGAACTGGGCCACGCGGGACTGGGGGTTCCAGTTGTGCACCACGTGCAGCCAGCAGCCGTTGCCCAAGAGGATGCGGCCATCGTGCTGGGTGGGGCCTTGATTGTCGCGGAAGTCTTGCGTCTGAAGCCCGAAGAGGGTGCGGAACTGCTCGACGGCGCGGTGGTAGTCTCGCACCGCCACGCCGATGTGTTGGACGCCAATGATTGCCATCGCTATTCTCCTTGATGTAGTAGCCGGCCCAACCGGGGGAAGAACGCCGCCGGCCCATGGGAAGCGCGCACAGCCGTCGATTGTCGACTTCATTATAGCATGCCCAGGTAGGGACGTCAAACCGCCCGACGCGGGGTTCGATCAGGCGGAGGCGATGGAGCGGAAGGCTCGCGGGCCCGCCCCACACGGCGGCTGAGTTCGCCGTCGGACGGCCGCCCCCGACACAGAGCTCCCCCATCGCGGCCGAGAGCAGCCGGCCGCTGGCCAGGCTCGTTCGAACCAAGCGGTCTGCCTCGCCCCTTGCGCCGCGCCCCCCGGTCAGGCGGGGCGGCCTGGCGGCCGGCCGGTCGCCGGCAGTCAGCGGGGCCAGAGGTGGAGGATGAGGTCCTGGTCAAAGGTGGGCGCTCCGCAGTCGTGGAGCGCCCTCAGGACCTGGGCGCGGTGGTCGGTGCCGTGGTTCACCAGATGCAGCAGGGCATGCCACCGTGGGCCGAGGAACCCTGGCGGCGTGCCCAGCAGCGCCGCCTCGTCCAGACCAGCCACGTAGCCGGCCAGGCCAAGGGTTTCAGCCTCCCACAGGGCATGGACGCTCGCCCGGGTGGGGTAGTGCTCCGGGTTGGGCCTGAACTCCCGGGCAGCAGGGTCGCCCTTCAGGCCGCGCGACCAGCGCCCCAGGGCCCCGGCCACGTGCACCATCTGGTGGCGGATCGAGCCTCGCGAGTAGGGCACCTCAGCTACGAACTGCTCGTCTGTGATCTGCATGATGCTTTCCCACAGGCGGCGGTCCAGGGCCTCGTTGGAGGCCACCAGGGTACGGATCATCTGTACGGCAAGCATGGCCTTTCACCTTCCGTTCGTTGTGCCTGAGCCCCAACCACCCTTGCTCGGCATGTCAGAGGCGGGGTCCCCTGCCTCTGACATGCCGGGGAACCTTGTCACCCCTGCCAGGCTGGGAAGGCTGGTTCATACCAGTCGGTCAACGGTCGGCCGCGGTAGGTGGCCAGGGAGACGCTGGCCGTCAGCTTGCGGTTGAAGGCGTCAGCCCGCTCTCGCAGCGCGGGCACGTCCACCCCCAGGAGCTCGCCGCCCTGCACCAGGGTCTTGCCATCCACGATCACCGTGTCCACGTCGTCGCCGAAGGCGCAGTAAACCAGGGCCTTGATGGGGTCGTCGGCGGCCACTGGCCCGATGTGCACCTGCTCCATGTCCACCAGCACGATGTCGGCCTTGGCCCCAGGGGCCAGGCGGCCCAGGTCGTCGCGGCCCAGGGCCTTGGCCCCGCCCAGGGTGGCGGCGTCGAACGCCTCCCGAGCCAGGCCCGAGAGGGGGTCTTCGTCGGTGAGCTTGCTCATGAGCATGGCGCAGCGCATCTCCATGATCATGTCGTGGGGCGAGGTGTCGGTGCCCAGGCTCACGGGGATGCCCGCCCGCACGTAACGGGAGAAGGAGTGGAGGGCCACGCCGTTGCGGGCGAAGACCACCGGGCAGTGGGCCACGGTAGTGCCGGTTTCGGCCAGGATGCGCATATCGGTCTCGTCGCCCACGGGGTAGGGCAGCCAAGGGTGCTGGGTGGTGTAGACGGCATGGGTGAGGGAGACCTCTGGGCCCAAGAACCCCAGATCGGCCAGCCACTGGATCGGCGTCTTGCCGGTGCGGCGCAGCATCTCCTGGAAGTCGTGGTAGTACTGAGCGCCGTGCATTTTGAGGGTGCAGCCCAGCTCTTTGGCCGCCTCTTTGGAAGCCTTGAGCAGGTCGGGCTTGCAGGCATCCAGCAGGTAGGGGAAGAGGAAGGTGCGGATGCGCCCGTCGGCGGCGCCATCGTAGGCCTGGGCGAACTCCACGCCCTGCTCGAAGCCCTGCCAGCCTTCTTCCTCACGCCAGACCCACTCGAGGGTGCCATCGGCCCGGCCCCGCACACCGCCGGAGAGGTAAGGCAAGGCCAGGTAGCCCCGCAGGCCGGTGGCAGCCACCGCCTGCACCAGCTCGTCGTCGCTGCCCACGCGGCCGCGGTAGGGGTGGCGGCCGTAGTTGGGGACCATGACGAAGGTGGTGGCCCCGCTGCGCAGGGTGGTATACATGGCGTACTCAGCGCTGGCCCGCCAGTCGGCTGGGGCTGGGCCGCCGCCGTGGTAGGCTTTGTCTGGCTGCACGCCCAAGCCAGCCCCCGAGTTGAAGTAGTTGGGGCGGGCTTTGTCCAGCCGATAGAGCTGCATGTGAACGCCGAAAGCCATGTGGTGGTTGATGAGGCCAGGGATGACCAGCTTGCCCCGGGCGTCCATGCGGGCGTCCACGGGGCCGCGGTAGCCTCGGCCCACGAAGGTGATCTGGTTGCCCTGGAAGGCCACCTGAGCATCTGGCAGGGTCACATGGCCGCCGTCCTGGAAGCCGATCACCGTTCCATGTTCGATGAGCGTAGTCATAGGGGTATCCTCACTTCACCGGGTAGGTGGGGGGGAAGAGTTCTTCCATGGGCGCACCGCTGGGATGCTCCGCAGTGAAGCGGCCCTTCTGCCAGAGGTGCGCTTCGGTGGCCTGGGCGATGAGCTTGGCCTCGTCCACGCCGGCGACCTGACCGTTCTGCACCACGATCTTGCCGTCCACCATCACCGTTTCGATGTCGGTGCCCTTGCTGGCGTAGACCAGGGTCTTGATGGGATCGTCCACAGGGCCGATGTGCAGGCGGGTGAAGTCGACGATGAGGAGGTCGGCCTTGGCCCCCGGGGTCAGGCGGCCCAGGTCGTCGCGGCCCAGGGCCTTGGCCCCGCCCAGGGTGGCGGCGTTGAAGACCTCCCGGGCAGAGCCGCGGTTGGCGTCGCGGTCGGTCCACTTGCAGCCTAGGGCGGCCCAGCGCATCTCGGTGATCATGTCTTGGGGCCAGGTGTCGGTGCCGATGGCCACGTTGATGCCCGCCTGGCGGTAGCGGGCGAAGGAGCGGAGCGCCTTGCCGCTGCGGGCGTAGACCAGAGGGTCGTGGGCCACGGTGGCTCCTGAGGCGGCCACGAGGCGTAGGTCGCTGTCGTTGTCCTTGGGGAAGCCGGAGGCTGGATGCAGGGTGGTGAAGATGAGATGGGTGATGATGGTACGCTCGTCCAGGAAGCCGATGCTATCGAGGAGCTGGACCGGCGTCTTGCCGTAGCGGCGGAGGCTATCGTGGAACTCGAAGAGGCTCTGTGAGGTGTGCATGTGCACGGGCACGCCGAGTTCTCGGGCGGCGCGCTTCACCTCCATGAGCAGGTCTTTGGAGCAGGCGTCGTACTGGTAGGGGAAGAGCATGGTGCGGATGCGGTCGTTGTAGGCGCCTTCGTACTTCTGGCAGACCTCGATGCCGTACTGCAGGGCAGCGCGCGCCGCCTCTTCATCCCAATGGTAGTCCATGACGCCGTCGGGCTTGAGGTAGCGCTTGCCGGCGCGGAACTTGTGGGAGACGTAGATGCGGGCCCCCAGCTCGCCGGCGGTCTCGGCCAGGGTGGGAGCCTCGTCCCGGGGGACTTCGAAGCGGGAGGGGGCCATGGTGGTGATCTCTACGATGGTGGTGGCGCCGCCCTTGAGGAACTGCACCAAGGAGAAGAGGGCGCTGGTCTTCAGCCGCTGGCCCAAGAGCTCGTAGTCGCCCTTGCCATGGAGGGCGTAGGCTGGGGTGGTCATGAGGCCGTCGCGCTTGGCGTCCAGGGTCAGGGTCTGGATGTCGATGTTGGCCACGCCGTGGATGTTGATGAAGCCTGGGCTGACGAGCTTGCCCTGGGCGTCGAGCGTGCGGTCCACCGGCCCATCGAAGCTGGGGCCCACGTGGAGCACGCGGTCGCCCTCCACCACCACCACGCCGTCTTTGAGGATGGCGTGGTGGCCG
>JAAYZY010000253.1 GCA_012514615.1 Chloroflexota bacterium
GAGGCCCACCGCCAGCCACTTGACCACCGACAACGCCTCCCTCCCGGGAAGGAGGAACAAGCCATAGGCCACCAGCGCCGCCAGGCTGGCGGCGACAAACCCGCGCCTACGCACCCAATACGACCAGCCTGGGCGAGAGCGCAGGAACCGGGATTCGAGCATGGTCGGTGGGAGTTGGGTGTCCATTCGCCCCTCGAAGGTTGGGCGCCCTGGCTGCCGCTGCCCCGGGGCGCCCAGAGCGGCCAGGCCTCGCCTGGCTATTTCCCCAGCACAAAGCCGCCTTCATACACCTTCACCGTGGAGCTGTCAGGCGGTGGGTCCTGCCCAAACCACTTCTTGTAGACCCCTGCCAGCGTGCCATCGGCCTTCATCTCGTTCAGCACGCCGTTCACCTCGTCCCGCAACCGATCCCCCTTGCGGAACGCCCACGCCTGCGGGAACCCCACATTCATCAAGAACGGCACGTCCAGCCCCGCATCCACATTCTGCTGCACGTAGTACAGCCCCGTCGGCGCATCCGCCACCACCCCATCCAGCCGTCCCGCCTGCAGGTCCAAGAACGCATCCGTCGGACTGTCGTAGTTCTTCACCTCGTACGGCCCGTGCTTCGGCTGGTTGTCCTTCAACCACTGGTCGTTCATCGACCCCGTGTCCGCTCCAAATACCTTCCCCTTCATGTCCGCAAACGACTTCACTACCCCGTCCTTGCGTCCCACCATGGCAATGTCCGAGTCATAGTACGGGTCCGCAAAGTCCATCTCCTTCAACCGAGCTTCCGTGATCCAGATGCTCGACGACGCCAAGTCCCACTTCTCAGACTGCAATCCAGTGAAGATCCCTGCAAACGCCACCGTGGTATACTCCAGTTCCACGCCCATGCGTTTAGCCAGCTCCTCCAGCATGTCTACCTCGAAGCCCACCAGCTTGCCATCCCGCATGAACTCCCACGGCACGTTCTCGCTGTTCAACCCCACCTTCAACACTCGGCCTGCGGCCGGCGGCTGCGTCGGGGCCGCGGCTGGCGGCTGCGTCGGAGCTGCAGCCGGCGGCTGCGTGGGCGCGGGTTGGGCCGCCGGCGCGCAGCCGGCCAGCCCTGCGGCCAAAAGCATCCCGATCAGAGCAATGCGAAACCAGGCGTTCATCTTTGCCCCCCTTCCCTCAATGGAGATGATCCTGCCACCCTCAGTGTGGCCTTCAGACGAGATCCGGCGTGGTTCGTATTTCTCTCCAGCAGGCACCCTCCTTCCTCCTCACATGCAACCCCCTTGGGAGAGGGATCGCGCCCGCACCCCGGTCATGCGGCCCCGGGGCACCTCCGTGGCCGGGGCGCGCCAAGGCGCGGTGCAGCAGAAACAGCCTGCCCACGGATCGCCATAGCCAGGTTGGAGATCAGGGGGGAGTGTGACAGATGCCGAGCGAGCGAACCGGCGGAGTGAATCCATGCCGCGAAGGGGGTGGGAGAAGGAAGCGCGCTCGCGGCAACGGCAGACCACCAGGCAGCGATGAGGGTGCGGAGTGGCCGTGTGTCTGCAATCGCCTTCGACACCTTCGTCCGGGCAGACATCACTGTGCAATCCCTCTGGCCCAGGAGACCTGCAGGCGCCCCCACCGGTGGGAGCGCTGTACCTTGCAGCCCCTCATGGTAGCATACACAGGTGCCCCTGTCAAGGCCGCCGCCTCCCCTTTCGCCGGGCCAGGGCTTGCCGCCCCCACTTGCCCAAGGCGCTGGGCTGTCGTATACTCAGGGTGGGCGGAGGGCCCACGAAAGGGCTGGGCAGCAAGAGCGCCCCGACCTCCGCGCCGGGCAGGAGGTGCGCCATGCCCAAGGAACCCAGGGCCATCTTCCAGCCGGTCACCGCGGAGCGCTGGCCCGACCTGGAACGGCTCTTCGAGAGGGACAGCACCTGTCGGGGGTGCTTCTGCATGTATTGGCGGGTGAAGCGCGCCCAATGGCAGGCCCAGTGGGGCATGGGCAACCGCCAAGCCCTTTGGCAGGTGGTGAAGCGGGGTGAGGCGCCTGGCTTGCTGGGCTATGTCGACGGCCAGCCGGCCGTCTGGGTCTCCGTGGGCCCCCGAGAAACGTACTCGGTCTTGGCCCGCTCCCCGGTCCTGAAGCCAGTGGATGCGCAGCCGGTCTGGTCCGTGGTCTGCTTCTTCGTGGATCGGCCATCCCGCGGCCGGGGGCTGATGACGGCCGCCTTGCAGGCCGCGGTGGAGTATGCCGCCGCCCAAGGCGCGTGCATTGTGGAAGGCTACCCGGTGGAGCCGAAACCGGGCAAGGCGCCGGCGGTCTCCGCTTACATGGGCCTGACGCCTGTCTTTCGGGAGGCCGGCTTTGTGGAGGCGGCCCGGCGTTCGCCCACCCACCCGGTGATGCGGCTGCAGATCGCCCCGAGGTAGCCAGGGCCAGCTGGAGGAGGTGCCCATGTACAAGCGATCCGCCCGCTACTACGACGCCCTCTACAGCTCCAAGGACTACGCCGCGGAGGTCCGCCGGGTCGAAGAAGCCTTCGGCCGGTGCGGCGTGGGCCCCGGCGCCGCCGTGCTAGACGTGGCCTGCGGCACCGGCGGGCACATCCAGCACCTGCACCCCACCTACCGCGTCGAAGGGCTGGACCTGGCCCCGGAGATGCTGGCCGTGGCCCGCCAGCGGTTCCCCGACCTGCCTCTGCATCAGGCCGACATGACGGAGTTCGACCTGGGCCGGCAGTTCGATGCGCTGCTCTGCCTGTTCAGTTCCATCGGCTACGTGCGCACGCTGCCGCGCTTGCGCCGCACCCTGCGCACCTTCGCTCGGCACCTGCGGCCGGGCGGTGTGGCCCTGGTGGAGCCGTGGTTCGCGCCCCACGAGTGGCGGCCCGGCACTGTACACGCTTCTTGGGTGGATGAGCCTGAACTGAAGATCGCCCGCATCAACCTCAGCGAGCAGCGGGGCCGGTTGTCGGTGTTCGTCCTGCACCACCTGGTGGGGACTCCGCAAGGGGTGGAGCAGTTCGCAGAACGGCATGAGATGGGCCTCTTCACCCACCCCGAGTACCAAGAGGCGTTCAAGGAGGCCTGCCTCACCGTGGAACACGACGCCCAGGGGCTGACCGGCCGGGGCCTGTACATGGGCCAGAAGCCGCTTTCGGCCGCCCAAGGAGTCTAGGGGGCCAGGAGCGCGTCCAGTCCGGGCATCCCCCCGCTGGGCGGCAGCCCCAGCAGCTCCAGCAACAGCGGGACGATGTCGGTCGCGCGTAGGCGGCCCACCGCCACACCCTGCCGCACACCGCGGCCCGCGGCCACCAAGAAGCCGTCGCCGGGCCCTGGATCGCCCGCGCTGCCCTCCGACAGCACCAGCACGCTGGTGCGCGCCAAGTCCACGCTGCGCAGCAACGCGGCCAACTCGCCGTCCAGGTTGCGCAGCAGCGAACGCTCCCCCTGAGCCGCATCCGGCGACATATGGGCCAGCGCCCCACGGGCCGAGTCCAGCGGCCACCAGCGCACCCACAAGAGGTCAGCCTCGCCGGCGCTGTACAGGTGCTGAACCGCCCGGCGCAGCCATTCGTTGCTGCGCAGCGCCATCTCCTGAACCTGCGCTGCCGACAACCACCCTCGATCCCATGCTTCCAGGTCGGCTGGCGGGCTGGGCGGGCCAACGGCCGCCTGCAGACGCTGCAGGGCATCGGCAGGGCGGCCCTGCAGGTGGTAGCTGGGGCTGCGGTAGAGGGTCACCGTCGGCCGATCGCCGCCAGAGACGGAGAGCACTCGAAACGCCGCCCCGCTGCCCAGACCCGGCAGCAGTTCCACGTCGATCCAGGCATCGACGCGGAAGAGCGCTGCGCCCTCGCCGGCATCGCGGTCCAGGGCCAGCACGAAGTGATCGGGCAGGTCCACCCCATCGTTGCGGCGATCCAGGGCCAGCAGGTGAACCCTCGCTTGCACTTGCCCCTCGGCGTCGGTCACGCGGATCAGCCCCCCCAGCGGCGGGCTGTAGGAGTGGGGCATGTTCTGCCAACCCGCGGCCGGCGACAGGGCCACCTCCACCAAGGCGGCCGGCAGGTCCTGCACCAGGCCGTCTACTTGCAGGCTAGCGGCGGGGGCGCAGGCTGGCGGGGCCATCTCGGGCCAAAAGAGCAGCGCCGCCCGCAGACCTTGCGCCTCCGCCTGGGCCCAGACAGCGGGGGCAGAGCGGCGCCACGCCTCCCACAAGACGCATTCGTCGGCGCTGGCCGGCCCCTCAGGCCAGGCGGCCCAGCCCCCCACCGGCAGCGAGTCGCCTTGGCCGGTGGCCAGGGCCGCTTGGGTCTGCCAGGCGCTGCGGTACGGCGGGACCTGCAACTGCTCGGCCCAGATTCCCCCGGCCGCCAAGGTAGCCAAATGGTGCAGGGTGCCGTCGGCCAGGCTCTGGTCCGCCAGCGTTCGGTCAACGTCCGGCAGCGTCAGAGCCACCACGCCGCCAGCAGGCGAGGGCGGATACGGCACAGGCCACACTTCCACGGGCAAAGGAGGCGGAGCGCCAGCCAGATCGATGGCGTGGCGAGCTGTGGGAAGGGGCGGCGGCATGCGCAGCACCAGCGCCACCAGGCCCAACAGGGCCAAGCCAACGCTTGCTGAGCGCGCATGCCGGCGCAACAACTGACTGCACATGGACAATGGCTCTCCTTGGCGAGCGGCCCCCTCAGCGCCGGGCGGCGAACCGGTGCAGTATAGCACGAGGAAGAGGCGCGGGCAAAGCCTGCCCACCCCACACGGCAGCGGGGCCGACCGAAAGCGGGGCGCGCGTCGGGTGGGGGGGGGGGATCGATCTCCTCCACAGCGCATTTGACAGGGGCCCCCGCCTGCGCGATAATTCGCTAAGTCTCGGCAGGGGATGCCAGGCAAGCCCAGGGAGCCATCCGCTCGGTCCGCTTCGGGGCGCAGGCCCGCAGCGGGCCGTCTTTGTTCGGAGCCCCCCTGCCCACTGTGCGCGAGGAAACCGATTCTCTGTTCAAGCCCTAAGGA
>JAAYZY010000022.1 GCA_012514615.1 Chloroflexota bacterium
GAGAGCTGGCGCGGCGTATCGACCTGCTGGAGTACCAGACCAACGAGATCGACGCTGCCCTCCTGGAGCCGGGGCAGGAAGAGACGCTGCTGCTGGAACGCACCCGCCTGGCCCACGCTGAAGACCTCCTGCAGCAGACCGACGAAGCGATCCGCCTGCTGGATGACAGCGGTGAAGACGCCATCTCCGCCCGCGACGGCTTGGATATGGCGGTACGGGCCCTGCAGGGTCTGCTGCGCCTGGACCCCTCTCTGGAGCCTACGGTGCAGGGCCTGGAAGGTCTGCTCTACACCCTGGAAGAGCTGGTGGGCCAGGTCCGCACCTACCGCGACGCCGTCGAGTTCGACCCGCGCCGCCTGCGCCAGGTGGAAGAGCGGCTGGCCCTGATCCACAGCCTCAAGCGCAAGTACGGCGAGTCAGTGGCTGAGGTCCTGGCCTATGGCGAGAAGGCCCACCACGAGCTGCAGACCATCACCCACCGCGGCGAACGGATGCAGGAGCTGGAAGCGGAAGAGGAGCGCCTGCTGCGAGCCCTGGGGCAGACGGCGGCCCGCCTTTCCCAGGCTCGCCAGGAGGCCGGGCAGCGCCTGGCCCGGGAGGTGGTGGAGGAGCTGGCCCAGCTCAGCATGCCCCGGGCCCAGTTCGCGGTAGACATCCAGCAGACGCCCGACCCCCAGGGGGCTTGGGTGGGCGGAGAGCGACTGGCCTTCGACGCCGCCGGCATCGATCGGGTGGAGTTCCTGGTCACCGCCAACCCCGGCGAGCCGCTGCGCCCCCTGGCGCGGGTAGCCTCCGGCGGCGAGACCTCACGGCTGATGCTGGCCCTCAAGACGGTGCTCACCTCCGCCGACGAGGTGCCCACCCTGATCTTCGACGAGATCGACGCCGGCATCGGCGGCCGCGTGGGCGGCGTGGTGGGTCAGAAGCTCTGGCGTCTCACCCAACCCTCCGCGGCCATGCCCAGCGGCCACCAGGTGCTCTGCGTGACGCACCTGCCCCAACTGGCCGCCTTCGCCGACGCACATCTCCGCGTCTCCAAGGTGGTGCACGGCGAGCGCACCACCACGGCGGTGCAGCGCCTGGATGAAGAGGGCGTGCTCCACGAGTTGGCGGAGATGTTGGGCGCTGACACAGCTACCGCCCGCCACAGCGTGGTAGAGATGCTGGCTCAGTCGCAGCGCCTGAAGCAAGCCCTCGGCTGATCCCAACCACAGCGGATCGCAGACCAGGGAACGGCGCACCCCGCAGGGTGCGCCGTCTGAGGATTCAGGGCCCCAAGCCAGCGGCGATCAGCCGACCTGCTTGTTCAGGTAGTGCTTGATGCTCATCAGCCTGATCTGATCCAGTTGCGTCTCCAGCCAGTCGATGTGCACCTCTTCATCCTTCAGGATGGTCTCCAGAAGCCGACGGGTGCCGTTGTCGCCCAGTTCCATGGCCAGGCGGATGCCCTCGTTGTAGCCCTTGATGGCCACATCCTCAGCCGCCCAGTCATTGTTCAACTGCTTCTCCACCTCAGCCCCAATCTGGATCGGGTTGAGCTTGCTCACGATGGGACGACCCTCCAAGAAGAGGATGCGGGCGATGAGCTCTTCGGCGTGCTTCATCTCGTCAATGGCCCGCTTCTCGATGGCCTCGTGCAGTCGTTCGAAGCCCCAGTCGGCGCACATCTCCGAATGCACCATGTACTGGCTGATGGCGGTCAGTTCGTCGGCCAACAGAAAGTTCAGTTTCTCCAGCATCTGCTCGTTGCCCTTCATGGGAAACCCTCCTCAATGGACTTTGGCGGTATTATACACAAGGCGGGGCCGGGCCGCAACCGCCCCCGCCGGCCCTTGGCCTCGCCCTGGCTCACTTGCTTGACCGATGGGCTCTTCTCAGGCTATAATGTAGTCAAATGCCAAGGGAGGTGCTCTTGGAGAAGCTGATCCTATCCATCGTACCCCAACAAGATGCCAGCCCTGCGCTGGACGCGCTCACGGCCCACGGCTATCGGGCAACGCTCATCTCCAGCACCGGCGGCTTCCTCCGTCGGGGCTACGCCACCCTGCTGATCGGGGTGGACGAGGCACGCGTTGATCAGGTGGCCCAACTTCTCAAGGGGACCTGCCGCGCCTTGCGGGCCGACAAGAAGGGGGGAGAGCCTTCGGAGGGCGGCCAACCGCCGACCTGTGGAGTGATCCTCTTCGTGCTGGGTGTGGAGCACTTCGAGCACCTGTAGCGCACGGCTTGCCTGCCCCCTTGGGGGACGACGCGTGGCGGTCCGGCCAGAGCTTAGGATGCCCGCGCCCTGCAGAAGGGGGGTACGGGCTACCCCTTGCCTGCCAGAGCCGCCTGGCCCTTGGGCGTCAGCGTCCACAGCCGCAGCGATTCGCGGTGAACGCAGCCCTGCGCCACTGGGCAGCCGGCGCACCCCCCGCTGCAGCCCAGCCGGTCGGTGCGCACGTAGCCCAGCCGTTGAAGCTGCGAAAGTATCATCTCGGCCAGATCCTCGCTTACCTCCAGGTGTTCCGCCAGATCCCGCAAGCTGCCGACACGGCTTTCCGCCATCAGACGCAGCGCTTCGTGCAACATCTTTGCCTACCCCCCAACTCTAGACGCCCCGGCCCAACAGCCGCGCCGTCTGGTAAATGGCCATGCCCACGCTCAGCGAAAGCGCCAGCGGCAGCAGAATGCTGACCGCCGTCCACTTCCACGAGCGCGTCTCTTGACGAATCGCCGCCACGGTGGCGACGCAGGGCACGAAGAGCATCTGCGTGGCCAAGAAGGCCAGCGCCGCCGCCGGCGTCAACGCC
>JAAYZY010000254.1 GCA_012514615.1 Chloroflexota bacterium
CCAACGAGACCACCTCCTCTTTTCACGAAAAATACCGCTCCGCCGACGTTCTTCTGGTGGACGATATTCAGTTCATCGCGGGTAAGGAGAGCACCCAGGAGGAGTTCTTCCACACCTTCAACGCCTTGCACGCGGCCAACCGCCAGATCGTGCTCACCAGCGACCGCCCGCCCAAGGCCATGGTCACCCTGGAAGGGCGGCTGCGCTCCCGCTTCGAGGGCGGCCTGGTGGCCGACGTCCAGCCGCCAGACTTGGAGACGCGCATCGCCATCCTGCGGGTGAAGACCGAAGAACGAGGCCTGGCGATCTCGGACGAGATCATGGAGTACATCGCCGGCAACGTGCCCACCAACATCCGCGAGCTGGAAGGCGCCCTGAACCGGGTGCTGGCCTTTGCCATGATGCAGGGGCGGAGCCTCTCCTTGGAGCTGGCTCGGCGGGCGCTGGACCAGATGCTGCCCCAGAGCGAGCCGCCCGCCCTGCCGCAGATCGTGGAGTTGGTGGCGGAGTATTACGGCATCCCCGTGCAGAACGTGTTGGGACGCGGCCGGGCCAAGGACGTGGCCCTGGCCCGCCAGATGGTCATGTTCGTGATGCGGGAAGAGGCCCAAGCCCCCTTGCAGCGGATCGGGCAAGAGCTGGGCGGGCGCGATCACACCACGGTGCTGCACGGCTGCGACAAGATCCGCGGCCTAGTGGAGACGGACCAGGCGGTGCGCCGTGACTGGATGTCCATCCGCGAGCGGCTCTACCAGAACGGTCGTCGCTAGGGGCCGGCCTTGACTACGCTAACGTTCTTCTACCTGCTCACTGGCCTGGCCGCAGCCATCTTCGTGGGGGGGCTGGTCTGGACGGTGATCGTCACCGGGCAGATGGCCAAGGGCAGCCAGAGGGGCCAGCCGCGGCCGTTCTTGGCCCACGCCGCCGACGAGGAGGCCTACGGCTTCGCCATGGCCAAGCGGCTGGCCCGTGAGGGGCGCTGGGGCCAGGCCCTGCCGATCTTCGTGGCGGTGGGTGGATTCCTGGGACTGCTGCTCTGGGGTTCTGTGGTGGCCTGGCTGCGCCTGGACGATGCCGTCTTCGGCTTGATCGGGGTCTCAGTGGCTGTCTACGTTCTCTTCCACGCCGTGCGCACCATCGGGCGCGCCTGAGACCTCACCTTCCTCTTCCGATTCGTCGCAGGGCCGGCCGCCCTTCACGCTGGCCCTGCGAAACTCCCGATGCCCCAACCCAGAAAGGCTGTCACCGCTGCCACCAGGGCCAACGCGGCCAGGGCTAGCGCCAAGTAATCTGCCCGATGCAGGTGGCTTTCGTGCAGGTACGTGCGATCCGGGCTGCCGGAGAAGGCCCGCGAGGCCAAGACCACCTCCACCTGTTGAGAGCGCACCAGGGCGCCCAGAATCAGGGGCACGGCGATGCGCGCGTAGATGCGCAGCCGCTGGGGCAGCCCCATCTTCTCTACGTCCAGGCCCCGCAACTGCTGCGCCTCGATGATGGCTTGGATCTCCCCCAGGATCAGCGGTACGAAGCGCAAGGTGCTGGCGAAGACAAACGCTACTTTGTAGGGCACGCGCACCCGGATGAGACCCACAATCAACTCGTCCA
>JAAYZY010000255.1 GCA_012514615.1 Chloroflexota bacterium
GCTGCGCCTGGTGCAGGATGGGGTCATCACCCTGAACGTGGCCAAGACGGTGTTCGAGGAGATGTACACCCAGGGCGGCCGGGCCGCCGAGATCGTCCAGGCTCGCGGCCTGGCGGTGGTCACTGGGCGGGCGGCCCTGGAGCCGCTGGTGCAGCAGGTGCTGGCCGAACAGGCTGAGGCCGTGCAGGAATACCGCCGGGGCAAGGTGGGGGTGCTGGGCTTCTTGGTGGGGCAGGTGATGCGGGCCACCGGCGGCAAGGCCGACGCCAAGCTGGCCCGGGCGCTGCTGCAGGAGCAGTTGGGGGAGTGACCGGGGCGTGGACCCCGGGCCGCTTTCTGCCCCCTTGGGCGGGCCCCGCCGCGCCGAGGCCGCGGCTGTCTGAGCGCTGCGGCGCACCTGGCCGCCCGGAGACCGTTGGCCCTCTGGGCCAGAAGGTGCTACAATAGCGTGCCGTCCGCGGCCATCCCCGAACCTGAGGTCAGACCAGCCCATGGAATTGTTGGAGCAACTGAACGAGGCGCAGCGCCGCGCTGTGGAGATCGTCGATGGGCCGGTGTTGGTCCTGGCTGGGCCGGGCAGCGGCAAGACCCGCGTCCTCACCCATCGAGTGGCCTACCTGGTGGACGCTCTGCGCATCGATCCCTACCAGATCATGGCGGTGACCTTCACCAACAAGGCGGCGCGGGAGATGCGGGGTCGGCTGGAACAACTGCTGGGCCAAGGGCTGCGGCGGCTGACCATCGGCACCTTCCATGCCATCGGGGCGCGCATCCTGCGGCAGGAGGCGGCGCGTCTGGCCTATGGCCCCAACTTCGTCATCTTCGACGAAGGGGATCAACTGTCGCTGGTGCGGGAGTCGCTGAAGGCGCTGAACATGGACGAGAAAGCCTACTCGCCCCAGGCGCTGCGGGCTGGGATCTCCCGGCTCAAGGGCCAGCTGCTGGAGCCGGAGCAGCACCAGCCCGGCTCGTATTTCGAGGAGGTGGTGGGCCGGGTCTACAGCCGCTACCAGGAGCTGCTGCGGGCCAACAACGCCCTGGATTTCGACGATCTGCTGATGCAGACCGCGCTGCTGCTGCGCAGGGATCCGGACGTGCGGGCCCGCTACGCCGACCGCTACCGCCATGTGCTGGTGGACGAGTTCCAGGATACCAACACGGCGCAGTACGAGCTGCTGCGCCACTGGACCAGCCAGCACCGCAACCTGTTCGTGGTGGGCGACGAAGACCAGTCGATCTACCGCTTTCGTGGGGCAGACTACCGCAACATCAAGCGGTTCCGCAAGGAGTTCCCGGACGCGCAGGTGGTGCTGCTGGAGCACAACTACCGCTCCACACAGACGATTCTGGACGCGGCCAACGCGGTGATCGCCCACAACGTGAGCCGCACGCCCAAACGTCTGCGCACCGACCGCGGCGCTGGCCCGGCCATCCGCGTCTTTGAAGCCTACAACGAGCAGGAAGAAGGGGCCTACGTGGTGCAAGAGATCGCCAAGCTGCAGGCGGCCGGCCTGGCCCAGCCCGGCGACTGCGCGGTGATGTACCGCACCAATGCCCAGTCCCGCCCCATTGAAGACGCCTTCGTGCGCGCCAGCATGCCCTACCGCTTGGTGGGGGCCACCCGCTTCTATGCCCGCCGTGAGGTCAAAGACCTGCTGGCCTACATGCGCCTGGTGCACAACCCGGCCGACGAAGTGAGCTTGGCGCGGGTGATCAACGTGCCGCCCCGAGGTGTGGGCGCCAAGACCATGGCCGACCTGGACGCCTGGGCCGCCAGCCTGGGCGTCGGCCAGGCCGAGGCTCTGCGCACCCTCTGGCGCCTGGAGGAGGGCGATCCGCTGCCGGGGGTGACGCCGCCGCCTTTCGCCAGCCGAGCGACGAAAGCGCTGCTGGGGTTCGCAGGCTTCTTGCAGGAAGCCCTGGCGGAGCGGGACACGCTGCCGCCCCTGGCCCTGCTGGACCTGGTGCTGGCTCGCTCAGGCTACGGCGACGCCTTGCGCGACGGTTCGCCGGAGGCTGAAGAGCGTTGGGCCAACGTGCAGGAGCTCCGCTCGGTGGCTGCCC